>CAZISK010000902.1:0-3630 GCA_964541355.1 uncultured Candidatus Obscuribacterales bacterium | reverse complement strand
TCAGGTTGTGTAAAGGACTTTCACCTCCTAGATATCGAACATGCCTGGCACACCATAAAAGCATGCGCGAGGACGAGCCTCGCGCATGTCTCTCTTGCAGTTTAGCCACAGCTTGAAGTGCCGCAGCTGCTCTTCGTGTGAGCTCCTTCCGTCGGCAGTTGCGCAGCGTGATACTCGTCAAATCCGCCATAAAGCTCTTTCACCGGAAATCCTTTTTTGGCCAGAAGCAATGCAGCTTTTGTGGCGAGATGACAGGTGATTCCGTAGCAGTAGACGACTGTGGTTTTGTCCTTGCTCAACTTGTCAGCGCTTTTCTCCAGCTCTTCAATAGAGATGTTGATGGCGCCGGGCACATGGCTTTTAGCGAATAGCTCGGGCGTTCGCAAGTCGATGATGGTCAGCGGTTCTTTTGCTTCAAGAGCATATTTTAGGCCGATAGGGCCAATCTCGAATGCAAGTTTTTGCTCGAAATACTCAACTGCCTTGGCAGATTGTTTAGTCAATAACTCAGTAGTCATTGTGATTCTCCTAATTCTGTAAATCGCGAATGGAGATTGCAACGACCCTTGCTGGACGTTGCAACTTTCATGCCTTCAGAATAGAATGAGTTAGTATCCAGTCGCAAGTAGACACCCAAAAGTGCTGTAGTATCCAATTTGAACCGTAGTATCCGCCTGGATACCAAGGAGAGCCGATGTCAGGGAAACTAGAATGCCCAATCATGTCGACCATGGCCATGATTTCTGATAAATGGAAGGTCTTAATAATCTGCAAACTTCGCGGCGGCACTATGCGTTTTAATGAACTCATGCGCGCCTTGAAAGGTGTGACACAAAAAGTATTGACAAGTCAGCTTCGAGAGCTGGAAGACGATGGTTTAGTCTCACGCAAAATATACGCGGAAGTGCCACCACGGGTGGAGTATTCCTTGACACCTCTAGGCGAAACACTGGTCCCCGTGCTCAACAAGCTGGAGGAATGGGCTCAGGTCCACACCCAAGAGCTGATCGAAGCCCGAGAAAAGACGGAAGAAAGAAAAAAAACCAGGAACGCCAGTTAACTGTCATCAGAACTCGCCTACCGGGCACATAGTGTAAGACGGTCCAGGTTGAGATGGCTATGTCCGGGTCGCATATCAAGACAAATAGGGAGGCGATGGAGTCCGCGGCGCGGCGTGAGTCCTCAGACAGCTCGGCTGGCAAAAAGCGGGAGCTGCTCAACAAAACCTACATCATCCCTTATCTGCCCTTCAGCCGTAGAGCCGGATTTCTGGTGGCTGGTACCGCGCTTGTCATGGCCGTTGCATCCATCGCATGCATCGTAGCGAGCCAGCTTGTCGACATGCCCGCCTTCATTTTGCCGGTGACCATTCCGCTGGCAATTATTGCTTTTGCTGTTATTTGCGCGTTCATCACTCTCGAGCGGGACATCGCAAAGCGAATCTCTATTAAGGTTTGCGACGAAGGGATCACCTTCCCTTACATGTTCAAGCCGGACATGTTGTTCCGCCCTATGCGCCCCTGGTCCGATATTGCCAACATTCTGCTTGGCTCTATGCTTCTCAACGACTCGAAAGGGGCGTATGAGTTCGACCTGGAGAAAGCCACCGACAGTCGAAAGCTTTTCGTGTATTTCAAATCCGGCGGTCATGCCACTATAGATCTAAATCGCATGTCAAAAAGAGGGGCTGAGCTTCTGTTCGTAGCGCTCGAGTCCTGGTGCTTAGAGTTCAGCCGCTCGCCGCAGCTGCGCCTGGGAGACAATAGCGACGACAGCCGTTTTATCGCCAAGCAAGCCAATCCCGAAAAAGAGATCCCACAGAGCTTCACAGAACTCTGGGAGCAAGAGATGCAGGACCATTTTTCAGCGACTAACTTCGTGCCGTTGAAGAAAGGAAAGCTGTTGAAATCAGGGCGCCTGCGCGTTTTGATGCAGATCGCGGCAGGTGGGCTATCGGCCATTTATCTGGCTGAGACACCCGAGAAAGAGCTCCGGGTGCTGAAAGAGGCGACGCTTCCACTTACGCTGGAAGACAGCGTCAGAGAGAAAGCCAAAGAGCTCTTCTTTCGCGAAGCAACAATATTGCGCCGCCTCTCGCATCCAAAGATTGCCCGTGTGCTGGACTACTTCGTGGAAGACGGTCGGGACTATCTGATTCTGGAATTCGTCCCGGGTCACACAATCAGACAACTTGTCAGGCAAAACGGACCATTCAGCGAAAGCGATGTTCTTACCTATTCGATGAAAATCGCAGATATTCTAGAGTATCTGCACAGCCAGACACCGCCAGTCATTCATAGGGATGTGACACCGGACAACATCGTTTTGAGAGAGGATGACGAGATAGTAATCATCGACTTCGGCGCCGCCAATGAATTCCTGGGAACTGCAACAGGAACGCTGGTCGGCAAGCAAGCCTACATCTCACCGGAGCAGTTCCGCGGACGATCACAGACACAGAGCGATATCTACTCACTCGGCGGCACTCTTCACTACATGCTGACTGGAAAAGATCCAGAAGCGCTTGCTGTTTCCCATCCGCGTACTATTAATCCTGATATCTCGCCAGGTGTCGACGAATTTGTCGCACGCTCGACAGCCCAAGATCTCGATCAGCGCATCGCCGATGCCACAACTTTCTTCTTCGAGGCAGAGCAACTCTTGGAGCAGGGCGGTGGTGGCGTTATAGATATTCGAGCCCGCGACGGCGAAAGTTGATCGATGTCATATTCCAAACAATCGTTAGCCAAGAGATATTTCTTCTCGAAAACCAGCCAAAATGCTGAGGACTACACAGCATTCTGGATCAGGTATAAGCCGCAGCGACTCAGCAGGGAACGGCTCAAGCGCAGTGGTGCAAAATTGATTATGCTACTGACCATTCTGTCGACTGTTATTATGGGTCTCGGAATGCTCCTTCTGCACCAGTCTTTGGTGGGCTACCTGCTAATCGCGGCAGCTGTCTATTGGACGATCTCAACGTTGAGCGGTATCGGTCCATGGCAGCTCGTAGCACCGACTCACATCGAACTCAGCGAAAAAGGATTGCGATTTCACTGGTTGCGGCTGTTCTATCAGCTCAGCACGCCGCTGTTGACCTGGGACAGAATTTCACACGTCACAACAGTCAACAATACTGTCAACAAAATCGAAGAGATCACTGTAGAATTCAATGCCATCGCCCGCGGTATCCCTTTAAAGAAGCGCCTCGCCTACGTTGTTCTTGCACCGGTCCTGACGTGGGGTTGGCTGACCAGCGATCGAGCCGTGATCAGATTCGAGATTGACGCCATCGCCTCGAGCGACGATAGAAAACGGCTGCAACTCGCCTTAAAGAAGTTTTTGCCATCGTACCGAATCGAACCGAAGGTGGCTGACGATCTCAACATGTATATACGCCAGGACTCATACACCGATCTCTGGCTGGACAAGCTTCAGGACGGAGCCAACCGAATGCGCGAGTCCGCGCTGGAAGAGGGAACGGAGCTTGCAGGCAGCGGATATAAGGTGATAAGACATATCGGTGCCGGTGGACAAGCGCTGGTATACCTCGCGACCAGGCATCGCGAGCTGCCCGATGGTGCGGGTCTCGAAGGGAAGAAGGGCGAGACGCTCGTCGACTTCTCCGAT
>CAZISK010000901.1:0-3639 GCA_964541355.1 uncultured Candidatus Obscuribacterales bacterium | reverse complement strand
ATCATGACACCGCCGGCAATTCCATCACAGGCGGAAAGACTCGACGACAAAGTGTCGTCTTGTTGCTGAATCTCTAAATCGTCAGGCAATGACGACCCGTCGGCAGATTCGATCTGGGTGTCGGAATTCCAGTCTCCGCCGGACTTCAGTTGCAGCGTCTGGGCCTCCGGTACGGCTAAGATCAAGGTCGGGTTGCCTGTCGCCGAGGCCTGAAGCTTTTCGGCTTGAGCCTGAAGAGTTCTCAAAGGCGGAGGGGATGCCGACGAAGGGAAAAAACCGACATTGCGTGGAGCGCTGCTGCCGCCACTGGAAGTGTCGATCAGTAACTTATCGACTGCACGACGGGGAGCAAGTGCTACGGATACGTCACCATTGGCGGTGCGAGCACAGAGCTTCCACTTACTCAACGGTTGAACAGTAGCCAACTGTTGTCCGGATCGGACGTCGAAAACCCGGGCACCATCTATGGCATCGAGAAAAATTTCGGACGCGTTGATAGACAGGGCGACTTTCACCTTCGTCCCGTCGATTCGTCGCTCAATTGCATCCTCGCCCCTCGACACCAGGGGAGCTGCACTAATTGAAGCTTGCGGGCTGGAATATCCGCAAAGCGTCGATTTGTTGTCCGGTGAAAATTCTGCCGAATCGGCGGCCCAGGAGGGCGGGGCTGAGGTCAGTCCGACTGCAAGAGCAAGCGGTATGAGGAAATTGCGCCAGAGCGAGGCTCTGGACTTTGTCGGAAAAGAGCCATCTGCAATCTGGACTCCTTCAAGCAACGCCTGTCGGCCCCACAGAGAGCGCTGAGTATCTTCGTTGCCGACTTTTGCAGATTCCCTGGCACGGCGCTCTTCGTCCTCAAGCTGAAAATAGGCGGAGACAGCCGCAATGCATACAGCGATCTCCGAATCGTTGGATTCCCGGGTGACGATTTTTACAGTAGAAGAGTAAAGGCTATCAACCATTTATCGATTATAGCCGTTGAATGTTAGGCATAGCCAGGCTTAAATTATTAGAAACTCCGACGCAGACAGCATGGGACCCGCTATAGCGTAAGTTTTATTAGACGCGACAGCTACTGGTCAAATGCGCTCAGCAAAGACGATGAAACGAAAGCAATCTTCCACTCAACGCGCCCTTTGGAGATCAGTCCGATCTTAAGCGAACGCCGCTCAATCGAGCAGTGCTTGACGACAGAGTTTTCCAGAAATTCGAAAACGACGCAAACTGGCTTCGGGCGACGCATGGCGTAGTCCCTACGACTATATGAGCGACTCTCCATCATCCAATGAGCCGACTGGTATGCGCAACACTCTCGATCATCCAATGAGCTGGTTTGGCTTCAAGAACGGGTCAACCAAACTTCAGCTAAGGCTTAGGCACGCCTCCCGTCGCGATTTTTGCCGAGCTAGTGGTCTGGCTGAGTTTGTATTGTTGTTTACCAACGTGCCAGGAGCATCCGATCAGAAAACGGAAAGGTAGGAGAAATCGCGTGCCTTGAAAGGGGCTTCCCAGATTTGTGGGCAGGCGGTTATTGAACAAGTTTTCAAATCGGCAATCGAAAGTATCCGGCAACCAGGCGCGGTGTGCCACCATTTTCGGTGGCGCCTTGAAGCCGAAGCTAAGTCCGAAAACATTCAGCCAGGGAGTCCGTTTTGGATGAGGGCCGAAGATTTCGGTATTACGGCCGTCTTGCAACCCGGATAGGAATTTGTAATCAGCCAATACCCACCAATTCTTGCGCCCAATATAACCAAGACCAGCAACCACAGCTTCGCGCCGATCATGATCCGGATATTTGTCTTCGACCAGTTCGACATCCTGCGCATAGACTCCACCGGTCACGCCTTTCGAACCACGCAACAGTGCGATCTGGAAAGTATTGGAGACGAAGCCATTCAACCCATAGCCGTCTTTAGACGGTCGAAGTTCTACGCGTGACTCGACACCATACGCCTCCTGTCCAGAGAGGGTCTGCCGGTTATAGAGCGGACTGTTGCCGATGACACCGGAATCGCCGAAGTTGTTGAGTTTTTTGTAAAACAGATTCGTCCTCGTCATAAATCGTGAACCGATCTGCCTTTCTATGCTCGTATCCACAAGACAGCCGCGAGTCGCCTGCATCGGTCTAACCGTTCCGTTAAACACTCCGTTGACGAATGAATTGACATCGGGTGGGGTCGAGAATACATCCACCGGTGGTGGCATGAAAAGATTGGAAAAAGATCCACGAAGCACCGTATTCGGTGTAAGGACGAAAGACCCACCGAACCGACCGCTCGCCTGCGCGTTGGTGACACGCTGCGTATCGAATGGAGAGGAGAGGAACTGCGGGATTCCAGGAATACTCAACAAAGCTTGCCGAACCATCTGCGTGTTGCCGAATACACCATGATAGACATCCGCGCGCACCCCGGCATCGAGCGTTAAACGTTTCAGAATACCGGATGCAGGACGCCAGGTATCCTGAAAGTAGGCGCTTTGCAAGTAGCGAAAACCCCGATACTTTCCGATTCCATTGACGAAATAAGGTCCATCACTGGAGCCGTTGAACGGACTTATGAGCGCACCAGAAGGCAAATCTGGGTTGACACCATTATTGAAGTACAATGCACTAAAGTTGGTGGTGACAGGCCGAGCTTCGCTCAGAAATCCAGCCTCGAGTCGGTGCGTGTTCCTGAACGTCTTAATGATATTGCCCTGCGCTCCGAAGACATAGTTAAAACGGCTCGCACCCGGCGTAAGCGAAAGTAACGGCTGATCGCCGTTGATAACCGGATCCGGATCAAACACGTTCCTGCTGTTGTAACCTTCGTAGTAGAATGCATTGATCAAATGCAGATTCGCTTCATCAAAAAATCGATCGAAAGTGTGCTTGTAGCTGAGGACCATGTAGTCCTGCGCGTCATACTGATTTTGTCGAACACCGGCTCGATATGAGAGGCGTGAGACGGGTACTTGCAGAAAAGAATGATTTAAACCGAGCGTAAACCTGAGCCGATCACGTTCCGTCAGCTGATACTCGACCTTACCAAGTACGTTCAGGTCGGCACGAGAGTCGTGTTTGAACGTCCGTGTCGGAGGTGAGAGCCCAAGCAATGATCCGCGAAACGAACCGGACGATTCAAACCGCAGTCGATTCAATTTCGATCGCTCGTTCTGACTGAACGCACCGCTGGCATTGTAATAAACGTTGCCGGACATCGGTCCACCCAACTGTTGACCAACCGTAAAGCTCGGCGTCGAAGACACGGGAAGAGACTTCATTCTGGCGACGGCTCCAAGAGGTCCACCACCGTCGGATGCCTTGTATCCGCCAATGTCCATTGCGAATGATTGCAGAGAGCGCGGCGTTACGAAATTCGTCTGCTGTAATACTCCAGCCGCCTCCGGCAGGATTACGTCATCGAGCACATAGTTGACGGCGTTGTGCTCTCCGCGAACAATCATGTTTCCGAAGGTGTCGGTCATGACACCAGGGGTGGTTTCGATCAGTTGCTGCAAGTCGTTGCCGGATCGATATTGATAGATAGTGTCATGTGTGACATTGGTGCGACTGCCAATCTGCTCGGGGTGGATGAGAGTGCGCTTGCCAGTGACCCGCATTACATCTTCAGCTTCGAGCTCCTCGAGTGCTACGTC
>CAZISK010000900.1:0-3642 GCA_964541355.1 uncultured Candidatus Obscuribacterales bacterium | reverse complement strand
AAATGTTTTTTTCGAGGTTCAGGAAGGCAACCTCAGCGACGAGGAATAACCATCTTTCTCGAGTCGAGACACCTGTTCGGTGATCAATATCGACGATGGTCCGTGAAATTGTTCCGCCAAATGAACAGCTGCAGAGGGTTTCACATAATTTTCAATCCTTCGCAATATACTAAGTTTTGACTGAAGGTGAACCCCCTTCTCTTTGAGATACAGTACCACTCCTCAATTTTTTAGAATGCGATGGGCTGCAATGGTACGTCGTTTGCGAATTCATGCACTTCTAAAATTTTGAGGATGCGACGAGCTGCAACGGTCGTCGATTGCCACTTCATGTTTATGCGCATGGGGTAAGCATGTGTGTGTCGGCGATGTCTTAGAAACAAGCTGGAGCGAAAATGCCCCCAGAGGTCGAAAACAAACCCGAGAAACCACGAAACGACCAAACTTCCGGCGATGGAGCTGGGAAGCAGCTTTTTGAAGACTCGTTCCCGCCACCACCATCAGTTTCAGATACAAGCAAAAAAACTGAGATCAACAAGGACGAATTACCGAAGGTCGGAGATGCGCCCGCTTCTCCTGGCACCCCCCCTGGTACGGCACCTGCGTCTGACCCGATGCAGGCCCAGCTCGATGCTGGAGTAGATGCAACAAAAAAACTCTACGAAGCAGCGGCTCTATCGGCAGCAGCCTTGCTAGGGGATCCGGCTGCATTCGCTAAACTCGGGACAGCAGCACTTAAGCATTTGGCGTCTGGTCGGAAGGGAGACGCTATGCCTGCTGGACCAAAGGGACCTGCTGAAAAACCGATCGCGCCCGGCGCAAACACGAGAGGCATCAGCCCTCCTAACGGTAAGCCGGGTGGTGGTGACGGTCCGATCGTCAGCATGACAAGAGCGGATGCTCCCGAGGACACGTTTATGTCTCCTGATCCAGACGACACACCGGAGTCAGGTAAAAAAGGCTCTGAGCCAACCAGGGCTGGTTCTGACGACAATGGCAAACGCCTGACGACGTCGGTTAATGTAGCTGGCGTCGGTACAGTCGATTTCGAGGCGACGCGCGGTAAGGACAATCGAGTCAATTCACTCGATATGAAGATCGGTGATGACAAATTTACTTTGAAGAAAGGAGATGATGGCAGCTGGAAGTTCCAGCAAGGCTCGGGAACAAAAGTAGGCGAAGAGAAAGCGCGCAAAGCTTTGGAAACGCTTGGTATCAAGCCCGATGCTACAGGCAATTTTAGTGGAAAGCTCGATATAACAGCGGACGGAAATCTTAGATATCAAAACTCCGACAGACCCGACAAGCAGGTTACCTACCTGGGACAGAACGGAAAGGCCGCGAAGTATGACTATGGCGACTACACCAGAACCATTACCGACAAGGGTCAGAAGTCCGTAGACGCATGGAATGGAAGAGAGTTTGTTCCAGTCGACGGCGACATCAAAAAGACAACGAATAAAGATGGTTCTGTTACGTCATCGGCAACTCTAAAGAGCGGACCTAACCAGAAAATCGAAAGGACGACGCATCCAGGCGAGCCAACGACAGGAGCCGGGAAAAGAGATGATGTCACAGTAACTAAGAGGAATGCGGATGGTACCGCTGGTGAAGTCAGTCAATATAAATTTCTCGAAGGAACTAAGACGACTAACGGAAAAACCACCTACCTGGATGGCACCACCGGAAAATACCGCGAGGGTAAGAAGGAAGGAAACAAGGTTACTTTTACCGACGGCGACACTGGCAGTAAGGCCTCATCTGTGACAAGAGACGCCAAAGCCGGGACGGTTACATATGCGGGCAAGAATGGTTTCGAACTGACAAAGAACATCAACAATGACCAAATCCTTTCAAGCGCAACAAGCGAAGGGAAGTTCAATTTCGAGTACGATGCCGAGAGTGGCAAGGGCAGCAGTGGCATCAATAAATTTACTTTCAATGGTCATAGTTTCACGCGCGTTGGCTCGAATCGCGATGGCACCAATCACGAGATAGCCGAAGGAAGAAAGTCGCTTGGTGACTTTAATCCGAAGACCAGTGAATTGAATACATATCGCGACAACCAAACTGGTCAGGCTGTGAAAATGAGCGTCGCAGTTGGTCAGGACGGTACCGTGAAGATTGCTCGAGAAGGACGTCGCGGAGATGACAGATCTGCGACGCAAGAGTTTAAACCGCAGGGCGAAAAATCATTCTCCCGACCACAGGATCTCAAAAAAGCAGATGCTAACCTGACAGTGAAAAAGGATGCGACTGGTGCGCCAGCAGAGTATCAACATGCCAGCGCGAACCTGAAGTTATCGAAATCGGAGGATGGCTCCTGGACGGCCGAAGCGCTAGACGCTAAGAAGCCGTTTACCAAACCGACCGACTTCCAAAAAGATGTTTACACCAGCAACAATCTGGATGCCGCACAGAAGCTTCGACTAGTTGAGAACTCGAAGAAATTCGATGAGATGAAAAAGTTCACACCCCAACAAAAGCAGGAAGTGTACAAGCAGGCAGACAGATTGCTTAATGGACGACAAGATTCTGCAATACCGGCGAATGAACAGGCGGCACTGGCAGATCAACTATTCTGGCACGTGACGAACCCAGGTCGTAACGACCAGGGTTATAACAATACGTGCAACACCACTGTGTTACGAAGCTTGGCACTTAAGGACAAGCCTGAAGTCGTAGCAAAACTGGCGGCTGACGTTGCCAACGATGGACAATTTAAGACCTCAGCAGGTAAGGAGATAAAGATCCCGGGAGATTCTGTACGAGCACGCCCGGGCAGCCCAGAGTCTACGTTCCCTCCGGCGGATGGCACGCGGTCTGCATTGGGCAAGCTATGGGATGTATCGGCAATCAACTCCGTGTATCAAACTGACTCCAATGGAGCTCACAGGTATGTCGAGCATGCTTCTGAAGCCCGTGGTGATACAGGTGGTCGCCAGTACCTAACTGATAAGGATGGCAAAGAACACGTTCTCTACACAAGAGGCAAGGATGGAGGAGAGAAGCCAAACGATAACCCGGGTATGAGCTCAAGCAAGATTGCAGACGCTTGGAAGCATCTCACAGGTGAAAAGCTAACTGGAAGATTTCTCAGCCATGAGAATCGCCAGATGTCTCACCCGGACATTGTGAGCGGAAAGTTCACTACTCCCGAGCAACTTCACGGACACCTCGTGGCTAATAATAACGCGGGTGGTAAACCAGTTGTGGTTCAAGGTAACACCGGCAAACTAGATCAAATTGCGAAAAACTTGCCACAACCAACGCAGGGTGGAGAGCATGTTTGGGTAGTCTCTCACTACGATGCCCAAACGAGGACAGCAACCATACAGAACTCCTGGGGGACCGGCAATGACATCAAGATGTCCTTGAACGATCTGCATACTGCGATGCAGACAAAGTCTCACAACCCGCTGAGTGACAGGACGCCCTTCTGGAAACCGGTTCAAAGCTCCGGCTCAGACAGGGCGCGAAGACTCAACGGTTAAGATGTCGCATGTTATTGTGGCCTCAACGTCGTTGATATTGCTTCTGGTGACAGTTGCCTGAATACTGGAAACAAGAAGTTTGCACGATGGAACATCATTCCATTTGCTCTATCGGTCGAAAGATTCTTGGCGTGTTAAGAAGCGCCTT
>CAZISK010000899.1:0-3659 GCA_964541355.1 uncultured Candidatus Obscuribacterales bacterium | reverse complement strand
ACAAGCGCACCGCCTGATGCAATGCCGGCAGGATTTCATGCAGAAAGAAGGTTACCGGTCGGAGACTCGTCGCCGGCATCAGCCGGGACCGACCATCCATCAACCTCGAGATTGGAGATTACACTCGGTCGCGGCTTCTCCTTTGGTGACCAGTTAACGGACAGGCCAAGGGTAAGCAGAAGACATGCGCGTGTATCAGTGATTGGCTCTGATTTCGTCATAGAAGATCTGGGGTCAACGAATGGCACCACAGTGATCGATCGCCATGGAGTCGAGCACGCAGTAGCAGGTCCACGCGTATTGCGGTCTGGTGACCTGATCAGGCTGGGAGGTCATGGAGGCGCTTATTTCCGCTGCGTTCCTGGTGATACGCCGTCGCTTGAATTGATTGCTCCACACAGACCGACCATGGCATTGCGCCCAGCCGGAGCCACTATCGATCCAAGCAGACCGGTAAGAGGCTATACTGCCGAGCACCGCCCACCTGTGGATCAATCCAACAACTTCTCGCATGACGGACGCATAAGTGAGCCACTGCGCCCTGGTTTTCAGT
Organism: uncultured Candidatus Obscuribacterales bacterium; assembly: GCA_964541355.1. GTDB lineage: Bacteria > Cyanobacteriota > Vampirovibrionia > Obscuribacterales > Obscuribacteraceae > JADYXR01. The sequence continues at coordinate 3,106 of CAZISK010000899.1, read as the reverse complement.
ATGGAGTTGCAGGTGAGACATTCGATAGCGCTGGATTCGGGGCCCGCCGTTATCCCACGATTGTTTTCGATCCACCAAATGATCCACATTTAAGAGCTTTGCTGGATAGAGCAGCAGCGTTAAGAGACCTACCTGAATTTCGCAACGATCCTGTCCGCTTAATGAGTGAGCTCAACCGCATTGCCAGAGAGCATTTCACTCCACCTAGCGTAGGCGATGCCGGTCTTGATGCACTTGATGACCGTTTCGATGCCGCGCATCGCGATGGTCGCGTTCTGCTCGGAGAAATGCCCTTTGGTGTTTGTAGACACCAGGCTCTTCTACTGAAGGCGATGGCCGATCATGTCGGGCTCCCAGTCACGCTGCACAGGGGGCGGACAACCTCCTTCACCCCTGATATGTCTAATTGGGATTGGTATTTACAGAACGGCGTAGCTATCGGTGTGGGTAGATTCACAGCAGACGGCAGGCACGCCTGGGTAACCCTCCAACACGAAGGCACCACCCTTGTCTTCGATCCTAGATGGGGTATAGCGGGGAGACCGCCAAGTGAGTGTCCTCGACATTTTCCGTTTGCAATCCCAGTTGTGGTGCCCAGTGCAGAACCACCGGTGGTGCCAAGTGATAGATCGCGCGGAACACACGGCAGGATCGATCGTGGAGGCGACCGATAGCAAGGGGTGTGGCCCAACGTGATGGCAGTTCGCAACTGCTGCTCCGACACCGAGAACCCATAATTCACAGGTCGTCACCGACCGCGGGAATGGGCAGACGCCACCAGAATGTGGCGCCTTTATTTTCGTCGCTCACAAGGCCTATCTGTCCACCGTGAGATTGGACAATTGCTCTGCAAATCGCCAGTCCCAATCCTGGGACGCCTTGTGCATTATCGATCTGATCCATCTGTTTGAATCGATCGAAAATCATATCCTGGCGATCGCGTGGAATTCCACGGCCCTGGTCAGAAATCCTTACCTCGACACTATCTTCAATTACCGAGGAAGTGATACTCGTAGTACTTCCGGATGGCGAAAACTTAATAGCATTATCCAGGAGGTTGACCATAACTCGAACAAGGCTGCCCTCATCAGCAAACAGCTCGATTGATTCGACGTTGTTCGTCAGTTGAATACCGTTCTTATCGGCCAGGTACGCCACAGTATTCACCGCCTGCGATACTATATCTTCGAGACCTGTAACTTCCTTCTGCAAGTTCATCTGTCCGGACTCTATGCGCTCCATATCCAGGAGATTGTTGATAATAACGATGACCCGGTCGATTTCTTCCAGCGAAGCGCCGAGAGTTTCACGGCCTGTATCGTTTACTTCGCCGCATAGTCCTTTCAAGAAGAGGTCGAAAGTTCCCATCAAAGTCGTCATCGGTGTGCGCAGATCATGGCTGACTATTGCGACAAACTCTTGTTTCATTTGCTCGAGATGCTTGCGCTCCGATATGTCGGTAACCACAATCAGATATTTTCGTTCTCCCAATGAGAAGATTTCGCTGAGTGTCACCTCCGCTGGAAAGCTAGTGCCGTCCTCACGGTAGACGTCCATTTCATGCGATTGGCTAGCAGAACGCTCGAGCACTGCACGAATAAAAGTGCCGGTAAGAGTCTGCGGATCAGTTTGAAACAAATCGCGAATCGATCTGCCAATCAGCTCAGCATGTTGACGTCCAACTAAGTCTCCGGCGAGCTGGTTGGCCGCTTCGAGCTTGCCTTCCGAATTAACCGTAAGCACTCCTATAGGAAGGCTATCGACAGTCATTCTTGTTCGGGTTTCTCTGTCTTTCAATAGCGCTTCGTTACGGTGCCGCTCTGTAATGTCGTGAGAAACACAAAAGAATGCTTGTTCGGATGATGACCAGGAGACAGACCAGCTGGTTTGAATATTATCGCCATTGTCGCAAATTACTCCGCAGTCAAAAGAAGTTTCGGCCGACTCGCTTGAGATCAGCTGGCGAAGCGTGTTCAATACCTGCTGGGCATCGTCAATATCGATTATTTCAGCCAGTCGTTTTGCCAACAGTTCTTGCGATAAAAATCCCCAGATCTCGAGGCTGGCAGGATTAACTGCGGTGAATCGCATGTTCGAATCCAGAGAGCAAATTACTTCTCTGGCATTGTTTATTGCGGCTCTTTCCTTGAGAAGCGAGGTCTCAAGCGCTTCTGCCATCTCGTGGAACGATCGATCGAGCTGAGCAATTTCGTCATTGCCGGCAAGGTTCTCGTTGAGAGGTTTGTCGCTGGCAAGTCGCATCATGTTGTCGAACAGGACAAGCAGCCTGGTAGCAATTCCTTTTGTGAACAGCGATGCGACAACTACACTGACGAGCACGTTGACAATGAAACCCAAAAGAATCAGATCTTTCAACGCGTTTTTCAGCGCCACGCTCTTTTGATGACTGCTAGCTCCACTTGAATGCTCGCTTTCCTGCAATTGACTTAGCAGTTTCTCGTACTCCCCTTTTATTGCTCTTAACTCCAGAGTCGCACCCAACTGATAAATCTGCTCCTCGTCGGCACGCTCAGAACTAGGAAATATCTGCATAAACAAATAAAATGCCCGACCGCTAACTGCCTCGATCTTGTTGATCTTTCTAAGTCTTTCCGGATCTCCTGCATAGATGCTCTTCAGAGTTTTCAGAGAACTTATAGTATTGGCTTTTGCTTCCACGCACTTGCGACGATAGGCCGGATCCTTGAAGTACATTGAGTATGCCAAAAACACCAGACAGTCCCCAATGAGCTTGCCTGACAATTCCAACTCAGCTACCGCTTGTTTGGAACGCGCTTCACGCTCACTCTCTCGTTCCGCCTGTTCGAGAGAAAACGCCAGTGCACCCATGAATACTAAATTCATGATCAGGGGAACGAGCACGAGTATCAGAAATCTATGAGATACCCCAAGGTTGTTCAACTTCAATGGTTGCACTTTTGCCATTACAGCCTCACCAACGCCTCACTCGCAACTCGCATGATTCGACGCGCAATGCCCGGCGAGCAAACGCCGACGAGTGACGCGAACCTTGATGCCCCCTTGCCTCCCAAGTCTCTCTTACTGTCTTGCACGCTCTCCCCAAGGTATTGACCACCAGAATGTA
>CAZISK010000898.1:0-3669 GCA_964541355.1 uncultured Candidatus Obscuribacterales bacterium | reverse complement strand
AAATATTACCCCGTATTTATAGTGCAGACAGTTATTAGACCTACCAATAATTTTCAGTTCTTTTCTATTAGGTTTTCGCAATATCGGTCGAACTGCGGTTTTTGAACTCAGAGGTCGCATTCCATTGCAACAATTCGTCTCCGTTAGCGAGAGCGAAGCCCGCCTTGAACAGCGCTCGGCACCAGCTGCGGTGACGCAAAAGCGTTAGAACAGAATACTAGTGAACGGTCTTCTGTTGACAGAACGCAGGAATAGAGATTCCGAACACGAAAATACCACGGTCGAATGAAATAGCATGGAGGGCTGGCTAAAGCGTCAGAATCGAAGGAAACGCCCGAAACGCATTCCACCGCCTCCAAAGAGTCCGCTGAGAAGGCCGCCGCGGCCGAACCTTGCTAATAATCCGCGCAGGAATCCACCGCCGGGTCCGCAGCCACCGCCGTCGTCATCTTCAGGATAATAATCATCGTCAGGCTCGTATTCATCGCCTTGATCATCGCCGGGATCATAACCATCCCCAATGTCATCGTCGTCGCCATCACTGAACGAAGAGAACTGATTGCGGGAGAATTGGCTCCTGTTCCACCCGGTTACCGTGTATTCGGAGCAACCGCAGCCATCGCAACCGCCCTTCGCCAAGCCGATGCTACCATCAGTGATGTCAGACAAACCGTCGCGTGTATCCGGAGCTGTTGCAATCACTCGTCCCTGTCCGTCAGTTATTTCAAACGGTTTGTTTTGAGTGGAATCATAAAGTATGGAATCGTTCGTCAGAGCCCGATTTTCCGGTATTAAGACGGGAAACTCTTTAAGGGCGCTCGGAGCGGCGCTTTCCAACGCATTGAATCGAGGGGTGGTGCCTTCGCCGGCAACTTCAAATAGATTTTCTGTGCTCATTTTCTTGACTTCTTGCTAGATGTGGAGTCGAGTAAAACAAACCTGCAGTAGCATGAACAGTCGTTCTCGTAGCCAAGACTGCAGCTGAGTTGGTAGTTGCCACAGTACAATGCGGTTGTGAACATTTTGGATCCAAACAACTATGGATATTGTAATTCTTGCGGTTTTCCGCACTGAAGTCTCGTATATCCCACATCTCCATGCCGATAGCTGGTGTCGTGGCTAACATCTATAATCTGGCTCGTTGCCCTGGTCTAGTTTGTTGATGACGGCGCCTGGCGCGTTTTGCGGGTTCATTGACCGATCATAACCCGATCGCATCGACCAGCCGCCAGCCCATCCAGATTCACTTGCCAACCGCGACTGAAATGTTGTGTCGTTTTGAAAGCGCTTTGTCGATCTTGCCGAGTTCTAGCGATAATCCGACCGTTTTCGGTCGCTCAGGGATTTGACAGGCTGCGCCACGCTCAGAATCGCCCGCATTTAATGTTGTACCTGGCTTCTCGCAACATTAAGGCAATAGTTTTGTGCGACAGTACCTTTGTTGTCTTATTAAAGTAGAAGCGATTCTCTTTCCACGGGGTGAGCCGTTCCATGGAAGAAAATTTTCGACCGCCCTCCAAATCGGAGGGTAGTACATCCACGCCTGTCGACATGCCGGATTTGTCTACGACAGACAGAAGCGAATCATCTCGAGTGACTGTTTCTAACGAGGAAATGAGTGAGCATTTCAAGTCAACGACCGACTCAGCAACAGCGTCAGAATCGGCAGCGAGCGGGGAGGCAGGATCTCTAGCCACCGCACAGCCAGGGGAGAAATATCTTCCTTCCCTTCAGCTGGATTTCGGAGATGAAGTACGACAAGCGGATCCAACAACCCAGCAGAAGCCAGCCAATCGAGAACAATCGCCTGAGGGTGGAGTCCAGACAGGCAAGCGACCTACAGTCGAGCTCGAAACGGTTAAAGACGAAGCGCCGGTCAAGAATGCGGAGAAGACCGAGGCCGGAATCGAGCCAACGACTACACGTGAAAACTTGACAGACCTGGCGGCCGAAACCTACGCCAACAAGCCAGAAGCGCTCAAACAGTTCAATAACAATTTGGAGACCTTTGAAAAGCGCGCTGACACCGCCGGTCTGACAGCGAAAGACAAGCAAGAGTTCTACGGGCAAGTTGAAAGAGTGCTCAATGAAAGCAAGACGGGCAACGAGCTTTACTCCTCGAAAGAGCTCAAGCAGGTGGCATCAGATATGATGCTGCATGCGGCCAAACCAGGTACCGTCAATCAGGGCTCTACATCAACCTGCACGACTGCAGCACTTGAAACCGTTTTGTATACACAGGAGCCTGCCACTGTCGCGAGACTGGTATCAGATGTAGCACTAACAGGAAAATACGAAACAGCTGATGGGTCTAGTCTATCCGTTCCTGAAAAAAATCTGCGGCCTGACAAGTACAAGGCTGATACCCCAACCGACAAGGCACGTAGCTTAGCAAGCCACATTACCCAACCACAGCTAATCAATATTCACTGGAATCAACAAGATGAATTCGACGGCCAGTCAGGAAAGCGCGGAAAGATCCGATATGAAGAGGGGCATCCGACGGAGTTTCAAGGTGATTCGCATGGGCGCCTGATTGACTATACGAAGACACCACCGCAGGCCTTTACCGAGAAGAAAAGTACTCACGATCCAACTTCCGACGTAGCCGCCTACGGTGAAGAGGACAAACCGGTTGAAGGGCCAAACATGTATATGGACTACATGCAAGGCATTTACAAGCAACTGCGCGGCAACAAAAACGATTTGACAATTGTCAACGATAAAGAGGGACCTGGCGTAACAAAACCTGAGTCGGCAGAAGATTTCAAAAGAATCATGCAGGATGCCCACGACAGAAAAAAACCTGTGCTGCTAGGCGTGCATGCAAACCGAGATCCATTCCTGTCCGATCTCCACGAATCTTATTCCGGTCAACAGATGACAGAGGAGCAGAAAAAAGCGCACGCAGGCAGGCACGCTCATCATGCCCTGGTGGCAACGGATATGGACCCGGCTACCGGTCTGGTCACGATAGAAAATCAATGGGGAAACAAAGTCGATCATACTGGCGCGGAAGGACAGAAGGCAAAACTTCCCGTTGATACTGTATACGATACTATCAATAACAAGCCTCGAGATCCCAACGAGAAACCCGCAGAGATCAAGAACCCGACGCCTGACGAGTACATTAAAGGGCAAAAATCGTTCGTAGCGGAATTAGAGAAGGACAAAGACGTAGATCCACAGGTGCTGTTCAAAGAACGTTCGACCCTTCATAAGTATTTATCGCACTGGGGGCACAAAGGGGAAGCGCACAAGCAAGCAGAGACTCTCTCGTCAGATCTGACAGACCGACTGAAATCCGACAAAGCAGACAAGAACCTATATAGCGATTTACAGACTTACATGTACGGAATGAGCACAGCCGGTGAAACTGAACTGTCGAAAGGGGTCTTACAGGAACTGGACAAACGATTTGAAAATAAAACTCCGTCGGCAGATTGGAGCTACTTGAACGAGTTTAAAGACGTCCTTAAGATGCACCGCATAGGCGGAAATGACGAAACCACTTCTAAACTCGCCGACTCTGTTGTAACGAAACTGCATAAAGAGCATGGCAAACCGGAGGACATTGAAAATCAGAGGTCAAGGCAGGCACTGAGCTCTCTTCATCAGACACTCACGGAGAATGGTTTTACGGATGTCGCTTCGCGAATTTACGAAAAC
>CAZISK010000897.1:0-3671 GCA_964541355.1 uncultured Candidatus Obscuribacterales bacterium | reverse complement strand
ACCTGATTGCCATTCACCTGAAAATGAATGGTATGGATGTTACTCCAGGTGAGCTGGCAAATGTGACAGGAGTAGCTTTCTCTACTGCTTTTGAGATTCTCAAGAAAGTATCGATGGTCATTGTAGGTAGTATGCACGATCAGTTTCAGGAGTTCAGCTCTTTGTCGTTTTTGTCGATTTATCAAAAGCGTTCTGTGGCGACCCCAAGATTTTCGCATCCACGCTCTGAGGAAGAGCCGATTGAGTTTCAACAACAGGAGAATCCATCCACCGCTACTGAAGACGAGCAATCTCTTTCTCTGAATCTTTCACCACAGAATGCGCTTGTCTTCAGTGCAATCTCGACTGAAGCAATATCATTCAATGCCCTGCTGGAGATTACACAGCTGCCGACTCCAGATCTAAGTTTATCGCTTTTAGCACTCCAGCTCGACGAGGAACTTGTTGATCGACTTCCTGGTGAACAGTATAGAAGACGAGCTGGACATGCTAGATGGCAGCAGTCTGACCAGGTTGGACAACTGGAGGAGATAGAGTCATTTGTTAAGTATGTGACCGATCTTCACCAGGGCATTGCGCGCAAATATGCTCAACTCTATGCTGCTGACTATTGGTGTGCCACAGACCGACATCTATGGGGGAACAATGCACTGCTCATAGCATGTCTTCGGTCAAGGCCAATAACACGTGACGACATATTAGAGTATGTTTCTCCCGTTAATATCAGAATCTTACCAATGGCACGTGCACGCGTTGCTGTCAGTCAGTGACCGCCTATTTCTCACTCTAACGTCTTTTGACGTGGCAGCCGCTCATCCGAGCCTTTCTAAATAGTTCTGATGATGTGTCGTCAGCAGAATTGAACTAATCGATTTTTTCGACGGCGGTGACGATTTTACACTGAAGCTTACCGCTCGCCTGATTCTTACGATTACCGGGCAGCTTAGTTGATCGACTATCGTGTTTTCGTTGCGAAGCGATTTCGTCACCATTCCGTTGTGCTTGCAGGGCACAAAATCGAAAAGCAATTCTGTACGACTAAATTTGGTACATTGGACTAATGCCCGAATGGAGGTTGGTTGTGATTAAAACCGCATTGCTTTTGGTCTTTGCCTCATTACTGCTAGCCAACCCTGCAAGTGCTTACAAGAGTGAAGAGGAGACTCGCTCGATCGGAGGGTATCGTTTTTATTTGTACCACTATGAGTGGAACGGCAAATCCGGCAAAGTCTTGCAAATTTGGAAAGGCAGGAAGAAGGTTCTCGACAAGCGAGCAGAGTATCAGTACATACACTCGCTGGACAAGCAAATGGATTCATTTTCGATCAAGCCGAGCGAGCCTGTGGTGGTGCGAGACCTGACGGGCGATGGCATTGTCGATGTGATAGTCGAGGAGTGGTCGGGAGGCGCGCATTGTTGCTATACCTACGATATTTACGCACTGTTTCCATCAAGGCCAAAGCGCATCTGGCATAAGTATCTCGGCAACGGCCACCTGGAGGTCAAATTTCCTAAAAAGGGTTTGCCTCAGCTATTGGTCGAAAATGAATCCGACTATTTGAGCTCAAAAGGCGATCTAAATGCAATGCCGCTCGATGTATATCAGTGGCGAAAAGGCGCATTCCGATTGATTCGCAAGAGTGTGCCCCATAAGCGACCGGAGTGATTCTTTCTTTGACTTCCATCAATAGTTTCTCGAGATCTTTCGGTAGCGTCTATGGTATCATTAGACTCCTTGGTGAATTCGGGCTTTTGTGGGGCTGGTGCGATGCCAGCGTTCCCAGTCTTGAGCATCTTGTTGGCAAGTTCGAGAGCTCTTTCTGGGCACTATAAATGGTGCTGGATGCAAAAAGACGAAACTGCTAGTTGGACAATTTCTCTATCGTGAGGACAGCCTCCGCAGTTCCCCATTAGTCTCTTAGTAACCAAAAGCATACCAACCGGGTTGTGCGGATACTGCTTGAAGGCGCCAAAAGAGCGAAATTAATGATCCAATTTTTGAAAAATGGCGCTAATAGCATTTTTTTTTTCGAAGTCGTACTAATATCTGTTAGTCGGCTTTGGTCGACCTTGGTTTCCATGTGAAAGGCGACGGTAGACTTATGAGATTCAGACATGCCCCTCTGTTACTTTCGATAAGCAGTGGATTCATTTTTGCTTGTAGCGCTTTCGCCGCTGACGCACCGAAGGTGGAGTTTCCAGCGGCGAGCCCAGGCTGCACGTTGAAGCAACGCATCGGCTTGACCGATGTCGAGCTCACCTACTCGCGACCGGGAGTTAAGGATCGCCAGATTTTTGGCGGAATCGTTCCTTATGGCAAAGTGTGGCGTACGGGTGCAAATGGCGCAACAAAGCTTGTGTTCAGCACCGACGTGAAGCTCAATGGCAATAAGGTGCCTGCCGGCACATACGCATTGATGACGATTCCAGGAAAGGAAGAGTGGACGATTATCATCAACAAAGGTGCCGAACAATGGGGCAGCTATAAGTACGATGAGAAGGCTGATGTCACGCGCTTCACCGTTAAGCCTACCACCCTGGATAAGCTACTCGAGACATTCACGATCGAGTTCAACGAGATTCGCGATGAATCGTCTAAGCTCAATCTCGCCTGGGAAAAGACATTGATTCCCATAAAATTGGAAGTCGACTATGTTGATAAGCTCACCTCTCAGATCGATGCCGTGATGAATTCGGACGACGCGAAGAAGCCCTATTTCCAGGCGGCGATGTTTTATTACAATCACGACAAGGATTTGAAGAAGGCGAGCAAGTGGGTTGATGCAGCCATTGCAGAGCGCGAAGCTCACTACATGATCTACCTGAAGGCGGAAATTCTCGAAAAGCTCGGAGACAAAGGCGGCGCCATTGCAGCAGCGAAGCGCTCCAGCGAGCTGGCGGAAAAAGCCAACGACTCTGGTTACGTGAAGCTCAACGAATTACTGATCAAGAGGTTGCAGTAACCGCTTTGAAGTGCGTGCGATGAGCATTGCCAATATCTGGTTGTCCCTAGTCGAAAATATACGTTGCGCAATGACATTCTTGTTTTGCGCAACTACCATTTTTTCGAGTCCTGCAAGAGGAGCGGATATGAGGATTGAGTCTCCGAAAGCAATTCTGCATGAGCTGGAGAGTTTTCAGCAGCTAGGCAGCGTCTTATTCATTGCCGCACACCCAGACGATGAAAACACCGAGCTTTTGGCGTATCTATCTCGTGGTCGCAGGTATCGCACCGCATACCTATCCATCACCAGGGGCGATGGTGGACAAAATCGTTTGAGTGCAGACTTAGGGGAAAAACTTGGTGTTGCTCGGACCCAGGAGCTTCTTTCGGCAAGGCAGATTGATGGTGCACAGCAGTTGTTCACCAGAGCGATCGACTTTGGTTTTTCAAAGAACTACGAAGAGACGCTCAAAATCTGGAATAAACACGAGGTCCTTTCGGATGTAGTGCGAGCAATTCGGGTATTTCGTCCAGATGTAGTAATTGTGCGATTTTCGCCGACTCCTGGTGGAACGCACGGGCACCACACTGCATCAACAATCCTGGCGTTGGAAGCCTTTAAATTGTCCGGTGATCACAAATCGTTTCCGGAGCAGAAATTGGCGCCCTGGCAGCCGAAACGACTCTTGTGGAATGTATCTACGTATCAAAAAGACAAGGTGTCGAC
>CAZISK010000896.1:0-3676 GCA_964541355.1 uncultured Candidatus Obscuribacterales bacterium | reverse complement strand
GCAGGATAGCGTCTTCGACGGCTTGCTTGTCTACGCTAGAGACAGGCTGTCCCACCAGGAATTCGGCGTACTCGCGCGCAAATCCAAATAGAGCAGCGAACGCAGGCGAAGAGAGAATAAGAGGCCACGGCTTGGCATCTCCCGAGCGCCGGAGGAGGGCTTCCGGCACTGCTGCCTTGGCCAACAACATAGCCTGACGATGACGTTGCAGCGATACAACAGGTTTGTTGCTGATCACCAGGATGTCCATCTCGGCATCATGTACATAACAGCTTTCGATCCTGAATTTCTTGAGAAAGTCACTTGCGCGCAAAAAGATGCCCATGGGACTCTCAGGGGCGTAGGGCTTGGGCCAAACGAAGTAAGGTGAGCCTGGTTCGCTAGTGATCTGGACGAGTTCTTCGCGGTTGATGCTGATATGGCTGATGCCCGCCTGGCAGAAGAGCTCCCTCAGCTTCTGCAGGTCTCCACCCTTAGTCACACCGCTCAACTCGAAGTGCAGAGTCGCGCCTTGCGCGGTGAGTGCTCGCAACTGAGTAATTAGCGCCTTACGCAATAGTCGAGTGATGGGGTCGGTCAACATTGTCTTGCCGAGAGCCTGGACGCCACCAAGAAGCACCACAGAAACATCGTCAGCCACCGCGAGCATCTCCTCCACGCTGGCAAGCTCAATAGTCAAGACGCCATCGCTATCGACACAAGGTGGATGCTGAAATACAGGGAGCCAGGGCCAATCACGTGCAGCGAAATCTTTGAACACCGACTGCTCTTGACGGCCAATCTCGATGACCCAACAGCCTGAATCGCCTTCCCAAGCGATCTTGCCTGGTTCCTGTCCAAGTACATCTTCAGGCTCGAATTCATCACCATTGGCCTTCCAGACAAGGCGCAAGGCATTCCATGTCGCAGAAGGCTCGCTGCGTGGGTTAGGGATACGTAGGATGATCCGATCGATAAGTTTGGGACGCAGTTCATCCTGCCCGATCCGGAGAACAGGACTCATCCTGCCATGAGCGTCTGGGATAGGAGTCAATTGCAGGATGAGGCTGTGGCGGCGTGCATCGTCCGATGTTCCCTTGTGCAGTGGCGGATAAGGGTGGGTGGGACTGTTTGTTCCAAAAACCAGGCGACAGGCTCCAGCCGGGGCGCATCGAGCTTGCTGTATATGATGGAAGGGCGTATGAACAAGCACGCGCCGCCCTGATTCTCCCAGGACATAGGTTTCGTTTGCTGCAGCTCCTCCCAGGGTTGCACTTGTCCCGTTTTCAAAGCGCTGAATCAGCCAATCCTGGAGACTTACATCTTTGACCACCGGTTTCAAGCCCTCGCGGTTCATCAACACAATGATCAATGCCAGGATATCGATACCGTCCCAGATCTCATCTTGAAGGCTTCCACCTCGCTGATTCCTTCCCGAATCCGCCCGGCTCCTGGCCAACTGCAAAGCATTGTCCTTTGTCTGCTTCTCTCGTTCGGCGACATCTCGAACCAGTTCGTCAAGCGCGTCTTGCGTCAGGTACAGTGTGTGATCTTCGATGAGAGAGAACGCTGCGCAAATGTACCGGTCTGAGCCATGAACCGATGATACATCCCCTATGGCTTGATCCAAATAGTCATGCCAGTCGATCACTAGCTGTCGAAGCCTTTCTGTTTCTTTGGGCACCAGACTACGTAGGCGCGCCAGTGCGTTTGGATTCAAGACTTGTCGACTGATAGCGATGGCGAAATCCTTCTCCAAAACGCGCTGAGCGGCATCCAATATTGCGGCTTCCGCCTTGCCAATCGCTACTTCAGTCAGCAAACTCAGGTCACCGGAAATCTTGTCCCATCTTTTTCGCAACAGTCGATCTTCCGACCGCCGGTGGGAGATAGCTAACAGCAGTGTTTGCGTATCGTTGGTGTCCGCATGAGCTGATTCAGGAACATCGACCTCCATAGACAGTTCCTCCTACGCGAATCTCAACACAGACTTGAAGTATGATCTCACAGCCTTCTCTGTTTCATTTCGTCTGGTGAAATGTCATACGGTTTACGTCAACAACTCAACAAAAGATTGTGCCTTGCTTCGCAGAAACTCGCCCTCCCGTGGGTTGTGACTCACTCGTGCCATGGCTTGCATAATCTCCTGCTTGATAAGATCGTCGGCCTCCGCATCGTCAGAGACAACAAGTTCGATGAGGGCGTAGATGGCGTCTCTGCGTACAGCCTCAGTTGGGTCTTGTTCGGCGGCGGCGATCAGCGCGCCGACCGCCGTTGGTCCCCCAATTTGTCCCAGAGCGCCCACACAAGATCTGCGCACGCTTTCGTCTTCGTCTGACATTGGCTTCAAAAGGAGTTGGGCTAGAGGCATGACGACACTCTTATCTCCCCATTCCCCTAAGGCACCAGCGGCTTCGCGCCGCACTACTGATCTGGGATCATGTAGAGCTTTCACTAGTAGATGCATGACGTCATCAGCAATACTGGTCAGAAACTGGCTTGTTGCTGATCGGCTCAAGCTGCCGCGGGGAGCAGAAGTTCCTTTGTTGCGAAGAGCAAGGCTATTAAGACCAATCACTATTTGGGCAAGGGTCTGCTCTCGCTCACCGGTAGGTTGATTGCGGTAGCTACGTAGAAGCAAACCCATGCCAGAGAATGTCTCCTCGCGTGACGCGTCATCATCGTCTTGAGTTCCTAACTCATGAGTTCCGTAGACCCGCTGCTTAACTTTTCGTTCAGTGAGATCGAATAGGGCTGCAATGTTTTCGTCCGCAAAAATCGGCCTTTTCCTAGTTCCGCGCAGAACCTCCAGTTCCTCACTGCGACCTTGCTCTAGCATCCAACCAAGCGCAGCTCGCATCTCTCTTGGATCAGAGGCTTTCAAGAGTTCCACCCGCCTTGTGGCACGCTCACTCTGCGTTCGCAAAGGCTGCCATCGCTTTCTGCTTTCTGACCAATTCCTCGTGCTATATGCACTTACATCTCTTCCCAACTTGTCCATGAGGTTCTTTAAGCATTCTGTTACCTCATTCACGCGCGAGGCAACTTGGCATTCAAACTCCAGGCGCCTTTCTGGAACGACGTAAGCTTTTTCTTCTACGAAGAGAACACTTGTGTCCTTGAGGATATCTGCACATTCAAGTAATATTGAATCTATATTAGACATGATAATGTTTACTCCTTGGTGATAGTTAGTGGTAATCGATTAGTCAACAGATTACCAACTATAGTACTTAATTCAAAAGGGTAATAATTCTCTTTCTGTAGACATAAGCATTTCTTCTCAGATTCAAATCTCTTTATCACGTTTTCGTCACTTACATTAGTGAGAATTATGATATCAAGTTCAGATCGAATATCTCTAGCGCGCTCGAAGAACGCAATACCAGTTCGCAGACTGAGTTCAGTATTGATATTCTCAAACACAGTGCCTGGGGGCATGATAATGTCCAAGATAAGTAAGTCGATCTGATCTGCGTTCCTTTCCAAAAATTCAAGGGCGGCATCTGGCCCATAGTGACAATCTTGAAATTCGACTCTATATCCTTCTAGTCTCAAGTCTTGCACATAGCTATCAACATAGCTATTTTCGTCGTCAACGAACAGGATCATTGGGAGCCTCCTTCAGGCTTTTGGGCAGTATCATCGCAAACTCGGTAGGTTCACGATCATGAGTCAATTTCAAATCACCACCGTG
>CAZISK010000895.1:0-3677 GCA_964541355.1 uncultured Candidatus Obscuribacterales bacterium | reverse complement strand
CGAGCTTGTCGACGGCGACGACAAGCACCTCGCCGTACCAGCTTCGGTCGAGGACGCGAAGCTGGCCGAACGCCGGCATGCGGTCTCGTTCGAAGAACCGCAGCAAGTGAGGTTGGCTGCGCTCCTCGTCGTTGGGGGCGGTGGCGTGGACGACGTCGTAGCTGTCGAACGGTACGCCCGACACGATGATCTTCGTGCATCCGCTCTTGCCGGCGGCGTCCCGACCCTCGTACAGAACGACGGCCGAGATCCGCAGTTCGCGTAGTTGCTTCAGGTTGGCGTCTCGCCTGTCGGTCTCTTCCGCGAGCTTTTTGGCATACTTTTTCTTGGACAGCTCGAGGTTGTGGTCGACAAGACCGAGATAGTCGGGCGCTTCTTGTGCCCGAATGGTCTCGGTGACGAAAGGATTCGGGAAGTCTCGTGCGACGCGCACGATGCCCCGTTCAAGCAGCCCGGCGTCAACACCGGGCGGTAGGATGACAGTCGACATGTTGAACTCGTGGTTGCGGGGCCACCGGCAACCGCGGGTGGCCCCTGGGTTTGTTGTCACGCGCCTACGGCTTCGTAGAGAAGCGGTCGTAGACGAAGAAGCGAGTCCGCATGAACTCCTGTACGGCGTCAGGACCCTCGATGGTTCGTTTGGCGATGGCCACTCCTTTGACGGGGTCGAACTCTTCTACGTTGAGCGCAATCAGCGCGCCGCTGCCGTTACGCACGGCAGCGACTCGCAGCATTTGACGCTTGAGACCGTTGAGTTGTTCGGCCTGCTCCAGTCCCCCACCTTGGCTGTAGTGGTAGACCGAGCGACCCACAAAGATGTTTCCACGACCCTCGAACCGGTCTACCTGAACCGAGGAGTCCGGGAAGTAACTTATGACCCACTGGAAGGTCATGTAGTGACTGTCGTCGTACTCCTGGTAGACCATGAGGCGCTTGTCGGCATCGAATCCAGAGACCTGGGCACCTTTGCCGCCATCGCCGTGAATCACTTCCCACCGAGAGACCTTGACACGCACGGCATTGTGGACGAACCGGAAGGCGAATCCGGGCACTTCGTCCAGCTCCTGTTTGCCGCCTGTGACCGGTGGAGTCGGTGGCTCCGCCGGCGGTTTGAAGGGCGGCTCGACTACGGGCGGTGGCGGCGTTTCCGGGTCCTTCGGCTTCTCGTTGGTGATGTTGTTGATCACCGTCACTTTCACTTCGTTGTTGCTCTTCGCGGGACTGGGGCTCGGATGAGTCCATGCCCACAGCAGGAGGCAAGCGAAGAGGAAGCCCAGCAGACCGAACAGTCCAAGCACCACCAGCCAGAGCCGATTGCCGTGCCCGTGCTTGCCGCATTCGCCGTCCGGCTTGGGAGCCGGCTTCTTGCACTTGCACCCGCAGTCCGGTTTGCAGGCGCACGAGATTTTGCATCGCGGGCCGCAGCCGCACGAGCATTCCTCGGGAGGCGCACTACCGCCCGGGGCGTTTCTGACGGTCATACGCACCTCCACATCGAGTTGACGACTCAGTTCTTTACCATCGTCGCCCTCGCGGTCGACGACCATGGTCAGGGTAGCGTTAGCTTCCTGGTGCTCTGTGCCGGCAACGTTGCCGAGCTTCGCCAGAGCTTCCTCCGTGCCAACCTTGCCGAATGCGCCGAGCACCTCTCGGAGTCGGGCGTTGTCCTCTTCCGTGGCCGGATTGGGACCGCTTGGCTTTGGCTTCGGGTTCGGCTCGCCATCGGGTTTGGAACCACCCGCCGGCTTGTCGGTTCCCGGCGTCGCGGTCGGCGGCTGGTCGCTTCCCGTCTCCGTAGCCTTCGCTTTGGCGGCTGCAGCGAGGTACAGGTCGGCGCGCTTGCTGAGCGGGTCGATCAGTCCGTCTACTGCTGCCGTAGTCGCTTCCTTCTCGCCGGAGTTGTCGATGCGGATGTCCGACAACCGCATCTTGTCCGCCTGTGGCATCTGCAACGCGATCAGTCGGCGGGCCGTTGCTTCGTCGATGTTGTCGCGTGCCATCACCCGCTTTAGGCGAACGCCTTCTTCGGCGAACACGCACCAGACCTCGTCGAAGTACTCTCGCAGACCCGCTTCGTGGAGCAGTGGCACAAGCTCGAAGGTGTACTTGTGACCAGCGAGTCCAGCATCCAGGATCACGGTTTCCAACCGGCGGTTGATCTCTGGATGCAAGATTGCTTCGAGATCCAGCTTGTCTTTCTCAGTGGCGAAGGCGCGACTGGCGAGGATGCCATGGTCGATCGCCTCGCCTTTGACCGGTGCGCAATCCTGGCCGAAGCGTGCCAGCACTTGCTCATACACCGGTCCGGGGTTGTCCAGAATGTCGTGGGTGATGTGATCTGTGTCGATCACAACGAACCCACGCTTGATTAGATGGTCGCCTACCAGCGATTTGCCGACACCGCGTGACCCTGTTATACCGACACAGTAGGGGCGCGGCGCGCTGGTTGGAGACCCTCTGCTTGTGCAGAAGGGCTTAGCCATGGGGTTCTCCTCATCTCAGTTTAGGTAGAAAGAAGACGAAACTCAGCAAGCGCCGTGCTTTTGAGTTCAATACGTGAGTTATCTCCTCGATTGCTCAAGGAGTTCAGATGACTACGCGAACGACGTCCTCAAGAAGACGGGGTCTCCTGGAGTTAGAGCGATTTGTACGAAGAAATTGGTGCTTCTTCTTGGTTTTCAAGAGGGAATAGTCATGTGCTCTCACCGTAAAGGTGATTTACTTATGAAGTCAACGATTATGTGTGATTTTGATCGTAGTTCCATAAGCCATTTAATCAGTTCTTACAGGCTTTCGTGTTGAACGATAAGAAGAGTGTTTCAGCTGCTAATCTTTATCTGGCTATTAGTTCGCGCGCCTGTACTAAGAGCATGGCTTTCGTGGAGATCTTGTATATGCAATGGATGGCGTAGCTAGCGTGCTTGTTCGGCACTTAGAATCTGGTTCGCCGTCATTATCTCTTTCAGAGTTTTTGATATTGAACAGCTGTTTGCAATCAAACTATAGGCTCAAGTCTGTCACCAGCAAATAGTCTACCGATTTCGCATACTGCATGAAATTATTGATATTGATCAATGCACACATTCGGTCATTGCGAAGTCAATCCAGCGACAGACGAAGAAGACGATAAGAACTATGACGAAGCAAATACCAAACCATTGCATGAATGTCATTTCTTCTGGATCAAGTATCACAGGGCGTTCTCTCTATTTTGTCAGGTGGAAGGCTGTCAGTTTTTGTGTCGGGCTCTCAACTTCAGGGCAACAGTTGCCTCTATAGCTAGTATAATTTGTCGTCCTGACAATAACCTAATCACCAGCGGGAGATAACAATGGCTGAGAAACCCCGATTAATCGGCATCATTCTGTGCGAAAGAGTACTTCAGGATGTATTGCGTCGTGATGCAGTCTCCTGCGTAAACATCTACAACGGCATTACAGCACAATCCTTTCCAGCGGTTGTGCCACTGGTGTATGCCTTCGCACAAATTTCCGGCTCTGCAGAAGGTTTTGAATACCAATTCAAAATCGCAGACAACAGCGGAAAAGTGATCGCAATGTCACCACCGGCACAAGTTGAGCCGCTACCCAGCCAATTCATGACTCACAAGATCATTAGCGCTTTCAGCGGTTTGGCTTTTGAACAGGAAGGAACATATGAAATCATCCTGTTCGTTG
>CAZISK010000894.1:0-3678 GCA_964541355.1 uncultured Candidatus Obscuribacterales bacterium | reverse complement strand
GATACTATCAATGTGCGCGAGCGAGGGCAGCAGTTCACCCAGGGGGCTTGAATTCCTGTTTAGCCGGAGTCGCCTGAATGTTGCGATCTCGAGAGCAAAGACTCTCGCATTCATCGTTGGAAATCCGGCACTGCTGTCCACCCACTTTTCGTCAATGGAGCAGATGGTTCTCATCAATTTCTTTTGCCAGATAGTTGAGGCAGGCACACGGGTTCCCCAGGCCAAGCGCGCTGTATCAGCATGGCGCCGGTCGGCATGAGTTAGAGGAAAATATGGAAAACATCGCTTTCTTTATCTGTGGACTAGCACTGGGTGCGTTGATTATCTGGTTGTTCCTGAGAAGCCAGGCCGCATCTCAGATGGAGCGGACGACTGGCGCACTCAAGAGCGAGCTTGCATCCATCAAATCTCGCCTGGAAGATCGAGAAAAGAGTCTCGATGAGCAGAAAAAATCGTCTGGGCAAGCTCAAGAGCAGCTCCACAACTACGTACAGAAGCTTGCTAATGTGCAGGCACTTCTGGCGGCTGCCGAAGAGCGCAACCTACAAATCGCTCCATTGCAGGCGGAGATCAAGTCTAGAGATGAGAGGCTCAACGGTTTTTCATCCGAGGTTTTGAGCTTGCGACAGAAGATATCGGTTCTTGAGACCGCGCGAGAGAAGGAGCGCCAATCAGCCGAGGAGAAGTTGCAGCTGATCGACAAGGCCCAAAAGCAATTGTCAGAGTCGTTTCAAGCATTGTCATCGCAAGCGCTCAAATCCAACAACCAGGCCTTTCTCGATCTTGCAAAGACACATCTTGAGAAATTCCAGGAAGGTGCAAATACAGACCTAGAACAACGACAGAAGTCAATCGACGAACTGGTCAAGCCACTAAAGGAATCGCTCGTAAATGTCGATGGTAAGATTCAGGATTTGGAAAAAGAGCGCATCAATGCTTATTCCGGATTGAAAGAGCAGATCACTGCGCTTGCTAACGGTCAGACCAATCTCCAGCAAGAGACGCAAAATCTGGTGCGTGCCTTGCGTGCGCCCAGCGTCAGAGGGCGTTGGGGAGAGATTCAGCTGAAGCGTGTCGTAGAGATGGCGGGCATGCTGGAGCATTGCGATTTCTTCCAGCAAATGACGGTTGCTACGGAAGATTCAGTCATCAGGCCCGACATGCTTGTTCGCTTACCCGGAAAGAAAACAATAATCGTCGACTCGAAGGCTCCGCTTCAATCATACCTGGATGCTCTTGAAGCTCGTGATGATGAGACACGATTGGCGTGCCTGAAGGACCATGCTCGTCAAATTCGCGTTCATTTGTCGAAGCTGTCGAGCAAAGCATATTGGGATCAATTTGATGCATCTCCGGAGTTTGTCGTCTTGTTCTTGCCTGGCGAGACTTTCTTCAGTGCAGCTCTAGAGCAAGATCCGGCATTGATTGAAGTCGGAGTGGAGCAGCGTGTCATTCTGGCAACACCAACTACCCTTATCGGGCTCTTGCGTGCAGTCGCCTATGGATGGAAGCAAGAGAAGCTTGCCGAAAATGCGCAGGCGATAAGCCAGCTTGGAAAAACACTGTACGAGCGTATCAGGGTGATGGCTAACCATTTTGCCGATATCAGAAAGGGCCTCGACAAGACAGTAGATGCGTACAACAAAGCGGTTGGCTCGATGGAGACGAGAGTGCTCGTGACGGCCCGAAGATTCCAGGAACTCGGGGTTAGTGACGGACAGGAGATCGTGCAACTCGAAATACAGGAACAGCCACTGAGGTTGCTTCAAAGCGTAGATCGCCTACCAATTACTTTTGCCGCGGAATAAAGTTCTCCGTTAGTGCGGCGAGCCGTTATTGATCTCTTGATACCCTGCAGGCACAGTCAACTTGTCAATCGAGGGTGCCGCCGGTGAATATGCCTTCAATACGGCCTCGCTGACGCCTATCGTCGGCAGGTTCGTTTTGCTGTACACGCGAACATCGCCAATATCGTTGCCCCTCCAGAGCTCTTCCGTTCCGCCTTCGGCGAAAGCGTAATGCGTGCCCGTGCACAGGTGTCCAGCGATCATCTTTATGCCTAGTGGTTTTGCTGTTGCATTGAGCCGTTCGGTTTCGTTCATCGCCATGCTCATATCGTTTTTGCTTAATGCCATCGTCATGTACATCTTTTTGTCTAGCAGGAGGATGCACATTTTCTTTGTCTGCCAATCGATGATGGTACGACTGTGCGACTGACTCGAGATCATCTCAGAATAACCGTGTCCACGTCCGTCGGAGCCGATCTTGTGCAGACTCTTTCCGTAACTGGGCGAGCTTAGTTCATACTCTGCCTGGTAAACTTGCGTCGGAAAATCACTTGCCAGAGCCGTGTTTGCAAGTCCAGCGCTTATAGCTACCGAGGTGGCTGCCACTAGTAATTGAGCTTTTGAGTTCATGTTCAATTCCCAAAAAGAGGTGTCGTAAATTGCTTACTTGACAACCCTTTGATTTAGGAGACCTAATAAATTGTCGAATTGACCGAGTCTTCTCCCAAGGGTTGCTTCGAGTCTGTCGACCGTTCGATTTAAGGGTAACGAAGTCACCACACCCAGCACTCCACACTGATAGTAGCAATGGCGATCAGCTGACACCAGATATAGTACTAATTAGGCTGGTTGACCGGGCCACCCCCTTCATTAATTGGTGGGGTCACCGAGTTTCTCTATCCCTGACAGAGGGCAGATAATTAACGGGGTCCCTTCTTAGTAGTTTTTGTCCAGAGGACCGACTATGGCAAAGAGAATTATATTGTTTGTTGCACTGAACTTCCTGGTTGTTTGCAGCTTCACTGTCATTTGCACCGTTCTCGGAGTGAACAATTACATCTCTGAGGTCGGGCTCAATGTATGGCTTCTTGGAGTATTCTGTCTAATTTGGGGTATGGGGTGTTCCCTGTTCTCTCTCTCGATTTCACGGGCTGTGGCTAAATGGTTATACAAAATCCGCCTCGTGAACAAACTGGAGAGTGATCCAAAAGCAAAAGCGCTTGTGGATATAGTCTACGAAATGTCTCGCAAAGCCAAGCTTCCTGAAATGCCGGAAGTTGGAATCTACGAGTCGTCCGACCTGAATGCATTCGCCACCGGCCCAACCAAGAGCCGCTCGCTTGTCGCTGTATCAAGCGGATTGCTCGATCGCTTCGACAGAGAAGAGTTGTCTGGAGTCATTGGACACGAGGTCGCTCACATCGCCAATGGTGATATGGTGACGATGGCATTGCTGCAAGGTGTGGTCAACGCGTTTGCGATGTTCCTTGCTAGAGTGATAGCCTACGCTGTCGCGTTCGGGGACGATGAAGATAGTCTCAAAGGGAGACTCGCATACTTCCTGATCGTCTGGGTGCTGCAGACCGTCTTCCTGATCCTCGGCTCGATACTGGTTTGCTGGTTCTCCAGGCACAGAGAATACCGCGCTGATGCCGGTGGTGCAGAGCTTGCCGGTAGGGAGCAGATGGCAAAAGCTTTGACGGCATTGCGTAACTACACGGACGAAATGGCAGCGGCCAAGAAGAGGGGACAACCGCTCGAGGCAATGATGATATCAGGCGCCGATGGTGGCTTGCTTCAACTCTGGTCTACTCACCCACCTCTAGATCAACGCATTCAGAGATTGTATGGATCAGATGAGAGTGGAGCGGCGGCAGCGCTAAAAGGCGAC
>CAZISK010000893.1:0-3680 GCA_964541355.1 uncultured Candidatus Obscuribacterales bacterium | reverse complement strand
TTATCTGGACTGCGACAGCTGGACCTGTTAGAGGGGTTCCAAAAACTCTCTAATGAGATAAGAACCGATGACTTTAAGATCCTGCGGCAGGAAATTTACCACTACTATCCTGATCTCGCTGGAACTATATCGGACTTAAGAGCTGAGGAGATGTCCTTGTTTATAGAAAAAAGAGACGCCTATTATCAAGCCTTGGAAGAAGGTAAGTCTGTTCCGCACTACCAAGACTTGACCTTTCCAGAGACGACTCTGGGACAGTCGCTCACAATTCTCCACTATTTCGAATGCCGTTTGGAGACTCCAGACCAGATGAGAGTGCCGTCTGCTTACAGTGACAACAGATTTGAATGTCGCCTAACCAGATTTACGGATGAACAGTTGCTTGTTTTGCTAGATAAGACATCATCCCTGCTCAATAAAGACGAACGGGAGCAGTTCCATCCCGCTCTGGCAGCCGTCTATGACAAACTTTCCAACGAAATAGCTCTTCTGGCACCAGATATGGAATATGAGAAAGACCTTTTCCTTCATCTGGCCGAACCGGAGGTCCAAGACAGCGACTATATCGAGTATGAACAAGAAATCGAAGACAGATCCATTGACGAAAGCGGGTACGAATCTAGACAAGAATATTTGGAATTGGAAACCGAGAACGATCGAGAAAAAGAAGACGAAGAACTGTAATCGTGGAACGTGCTAATGCAATAGCGTTGTTTTTTTCCCTTGCCGGCGGCGCTGCCGGTTTCTATTTCACGCATGAACCATTGATAGCTCTAGGTGCTGCACTAGCTGGCTTTCTAGTAGGACTTCCTATCGGGCGTTTTGCAGACAAGCCGCGCGAAATTACTATTGTCGAGAATTTTTTGCTTGAGCCTCGTGGGGTTTTCGCACAAGTCGAGGAGGCTCTGCAAGGAGCCACACATGGCAATTGGATAATTAAACGCATGGTCCGAGAGCCAAGACCAGGACATCCAATGCAATTGTTCGCCAATCTAACCTTAATGCATAACCAAGGATCTCATGAACCCAATAAGCGACTGTCAAAGACAGAGATTTTCTTACGAAACGAAATCCATGGCAAAGACGGCCAAACACAGCTAATTATGCGCTGGACCATTCACTCTGAGATTGCCCATCCAGAGCCGGACAGCATCATCAGGGAAGTAACCTCAAAAATCAAATTACTAGTTGAGAGTCACCGAGCTAAGTGATGCCAATGAGCAAGACACCAAATGAAATTCTTGGATTGCCGGGCACTACCGATTTCTCTACCAGCTGCCTCGAATTACGCAAGAGTCTTATGTTGGCTTTTTTTGATCACAATGATTCATGTCAGCCTCTTTCAAACTTAGTGACTCAAATAGCGAATCAAATTGATGACGCTGCTGCACAAATCTCCGTAAGCGAACCTGTTCAAGCAGCAATGCCATCAATGGAGGTGTCTGTTGAGAATGTAAGTAAATCCGGATCTACCAATGAGGGTAGCCAACCGAAAAAATTTCCAGAGAATGAAGTTCATCAAACGCGAGCAACTAGCAAGTCGTCTTCAAGAGCAGCTCTTGTTTCGATAACTTTGCTTGCCCTTGCGTCTTTGACTTTCTACTTAGGAGGACACCAGAAACCGGTGACAGAAGTTGTTCCAAAACCACACACGCAAGTAGAACCAAGAGAGTCCAAAGTTGCTGCCGCCGCTGAGCACCGGGAAAATGCAAAAAGCCTATGGGATCAAAAGAAGTACTATGAAGCGATCGATGAGCTTACTTATGCTTTTGAAGCGGACCCGTCCAACTCAGAATACTTTTATTTACGCGGCGATGCTTATTACAAGCTCGCTTCTGATGTGGCACAAAAGCAAGATCCTGCTGGGAATTTTCAAAACGCTGTTGATGATTTTACTAAGGCAATTTCTCTCAATCCAAGATATGCCAAGGCTTACGTTCAACGTGGTCGTTGCCAATCTGGATTGAAAAAATACTCACTTGCCCTTGAGGATTTCGCAGCAGCACTTGCACTTAACCCCAGCAATTCCGATGCTTACTTGGGACGGGCTGATACATACCGCGAATCGAAACAGTACAAAGATGCTGAATCCGATTACTCAGAGGCAATAAAGTTTGATAACTACGATTGCGATCCCGCTGAAAGATCTTCCCAGAAGGCTCAAGCGTTTACCGGTCGCGCTGATTGCAGGCTCCAGTTTGAAGAATTCATGTCAGTTGTAGCTGACACAACAATGGCTATCGGACTAAATCCTAGTAACGCAATGTCGTTTTTCTTGCGAGGAGTAGCTCTTCAACGCTTGGAACAACCGCACCAAGCACTGAACGATCTCAAAATTGCTGCAACTCGAATTGGCAGTCCCCAGACTTGGTTCAAATTAAGCAGAGTCCAGTTTGAATTGGGCGATTATGTCGCTTGTTCTGAATCTTGTTCTAATGCACTAAATCGCGCAGGTCTGAATGACGACGATGTCAAAATATATGCAACTCTATTAGCTGCTGTTTGCGATTTTAAACTAAAAAAGCGCGATCAAGCGAATATGCTTCTTGCGGCTGAGGCTAACAGACTTAAAGCTGATTGGCCAATGCCAATTCTCAAGTTTATGTTGGAACCGGAACAAGGTACATCTACAGTTTTCCAGGCCGCACAAGATGACTCTGTTGAAACCTTGCGAACCAAAGCATACGTAGGGTTGTTTTACTGGTCCACTGGTAAAACAGAAGTCGCTCTTCCCTTGCTTCAGGAATTCTTCAATGACCCAGAATCGAAGTCGTTAGAGGAATGGTGGTATGCAAAGGCACTTTTGAAACCGTACACCAATCCACTTCGTGAAGCCGAATAATGATGCCTGATCTAAACTACCTTACACACTATCTAGGAGAGCTGGCAGGCATTCTTGTTGTGCTGCTGATTATCTTGGCTATCTTAAGCAAAATGTTTGGCGTTCATGGAGAACGTCTACTGAGCTCGATCTTCAGAGGTATTGGGACTTTGCTAACAACTGTTTTGACACCAATTGTCTCTAGTCTCTGGTCAATCTTCGTGCAAATTTCCGGTCATATGGCGGCTCTCGTCGGACGTATCATTACAGCTATTTTTGATAGCATCCAATACGGCGGCAATTCGTCGACCAAGAATTCAAAGCCGAACCAGATAACCTCAAACCAAAACCAGAGCAACCAAATTAAGACTACCTCTCGTGAGGACGTAGGTTACACAATCAGCTTGGGCGATGTCGTTGCGGAGCAACAGCCTGCTGTTAGTTCAAAAGGTACTGTTCTAAGTGGAGCTTCAACCTATGTTAGTCCTTATGATCAGCCGCCCGATATAATAATCATCCATAATGCCGATGAGGAAAACTCCTAAATCATGCCTTGCACGCTTGTTGAAAACTACAAGTTGATTGGCTCTCTGGACGCCATAGATGAAGTCATCATCGGCGTTTTAAATTCAATGCAGTACGGACAGCTTCATTATGATCAGGTGACTCGTCTTATTCACGGCATCAAAAGGGACACGGAGCCCTGGGGTACGCACACATATCACACTGACTTGTACATTGAGGTTCGAGCAAAACTTGATCAAAATCCACCGCTGAATTTTGCTCAGTTAGCGAACAGTAACCAACATGCGCAACCATTGGTGGTGACAGTTCAGCATGAGCACAGACCGCATCCGCA
>CAZISK010000892.1:0-3680 GCA_964541355.1 uncultured Candidatus Obscuribacterales bacterium | reverse complement strand
AGTCTTTTGAGCTCAGGACGTTGAAGAAGCGCAAGTTTGCGCGCAGATGCCCAGACTTGCTGCGAAATCCGTTCGGGAGAAGGGGCAAGGTCCGGCATTGCATCAAGCGCGGGCACCGTATCTGGTGTTAGATTCTGTTGCCATAAATAAACTGACATTTGAATGCTGTTCTTCTGAAGATCTCGCTGAGCCTTTACAAGCCCTGCTTTTCGCCTTTCTACCTCCTGCTCGGCTTCAGTAATTTCGAGGGCAGGTGCATCACCGCTATTTACTCTTTCTCTGATTTGATTGACACGCTGTTCTGCAATCGCCAGCAAATTGTTGGAAACAAGTAGGCGTGACTTTGCGCCCAGCCATTCCCAATAAACGCCGGCAGCTTTGATGAGAACCTCCATGCGAGCAGCCAGATAAACTTGCTGTGCGACAGGCTGGCTGAGTCGAGCCTGAGTTTCCGCGATGGTTTTCTCGTTCACTGCTCGTCCTCGCAACAGCGGCACGGAAACTCCGGCATAATATTCACCTGAGCTGCCGGTCGGAACAAACGGAGTTTTTGTGTCGTTCGGGTTGAGACGCATCCCAGCAAAAACCTTCATTCCGGATCTAGTCAAAAGATCAACTCGTGACTCGTTATGAATGGCATCCTTTGCTTTGCCGGGTGTAAAAGTATCCTGCACTCGAAGATACTCATTTACGCTGGTGAGAATGGGATCGAATGCTCCTGACTTCTCAAGCAGCCTGGCGATAGCAAGGCGGCGCTCGGCATCAGCGCTAAGCAGCTTTGGAAAGTTCGAATCTATTGATTGAACGAAGCCCTTAAGCGTTAACTGAGTCCCGGTGTTGTTTTGTGCGATCGTACTTAGCGGCTTCTCTTTTGAGAATTCTTGCAAATAGATTGGTGCAGGCGACGACTGTTCTTCAGCATGAGCAGGCAAAACCACTGCTGCGACCATCAGAGAAACGGTCAGTGACAAAGCAAGTTTGAGGAGCATTGACAGTCCTCCTTACTTATTTTTTCGTTTG
Organism: uncultured Candidatus Obscuribacterales bacterium; assembly: GCA_964541355.1. Lineage (GTDB taxonomy): Bacteria > Cyanobacteriota > Vampirovibrionia > Obscuribacterales > Obscuribacteraceae > JADYXR01. The sequence continues at coordinate 2,660 of CAZISK010000892.1, read as the reverse complement.
ATATCGGAAGAGCTTTCTTTGCTGTCCGATTCCGAATGACTGAGTCCGAGTTGCTCCGGCTTGATGGTGGGTGGGAAGGCATTGAATTGCCTCCAAAGCTCGAAACCGAGCGACACGGTGTCGAGCATTATCCAGCCACTGGCTTCAGCGCCGGGTCGCAAAAACTCCGCCTTGGGCCAAGACTCATCCCTTCCTGCTTTGATGGCTTCCCAATCGGGTTTTACGATCACGCGATAGTTGTTTTTGCCATTATCAACTGCATCTATGACAGCCACCCGTCCACCGAACGTACCAACTGCAATGGAGGGCCAGCCTGCAAACTGCAAAGCAGGCCAACCAGCAAACTGCAAGCGCACTGGGCGCCCGACGCTGACTAAGGGTGCGTCGTTATCGCTTATCAAGAGCTCGACGGCCAGGTCCTGAGTAGAAGGCGCTATTACCGCCAGAACGCTTCCGGCATCAACTGTGGAGCCAGCGCCCACCTTCAGCAGTTTAACGATTCGACCGGAACATGGAGCTATCACTTTTCTTTGAGCAACTCGATTCGTCAAGTTGCCGATTTCGATATCCAGCTTGTATAGGTCGCTCGCTATCGATTCGATGGTCTCCTGCACTTGAGCCATTGTAGCTGCGACATTGCTCATGGCTGCTTCGGTATCCGCAATTACTTTGTTTTGATCGAGTCCCGCAACTGTTTCATCTCTTTTGGCTATCTCGACTGCTGCCACTGCCCTTTCTACTTCAGCTTTCGCTCTGGCAGCTTCAAGTTGGGCCAGCTCAAGATCGCGTTTGGAGCGCAATCCTTTGTTGAAGAGGTCATCCAGCCGTTTTAAGTTCAGGTCAGCAGTGACCTCGTTTTGCTTACTTGCAACAAGCGCTTGTTCTGCCTGCGAGATTCTATCAGTCGCTTGCTTAGCGCGCTCTCCAGCTGAAGGAACCGCAGCTTGTTGAGACTTTTTGAGGTTGTCGTATTGCGTCGTCAATGCCTGTAGGCGGCCCTTAGCCGCTTCTCTGCGAGCCACGAAAGCCTTGCGTTGATCACGGAGCCTAGCCAACTGGTTTGGATCAAGGAACTTCGGGTCGAGATCGGTAAGCTCTGCGACAAGTTGACCCTTTTGAACTGTCTGCCCGTCTCTGACACTCCAGCTCACGATTCTTCCAGGTATTTGAGCTTCTATATTCTGGGGCCGTTCCATCGGAGAGAAGATTATCACCTGTCCGAGTCCGGATATTGACTGCTGCCAAGGTACGAACATCGCGCTGGCCGAAACAATGATCACCAGGAACCACAGAAGCACCGCAACGATCCAGTCCGACTTGCCTGTTGAGACCATCTGAAAACATCGGGGCTCGTATGAAGTGTCTTTTGGAACTATTGAAAAAGCTTTCATTGTTTACGTACCTGCGTTTCGAGGCTCCTTGCGTCGTTCGGTTCGGCGAACATCAGTAGCCAGCTCGGGAAAGAGTGTGGAAAATTCACTGTCAGATCTCCAGGACAATGTTGCAGGCGAACCAAACTCGGCAATCTGTCCGCCAGCCAAAACATAAACCTGGTCCGAACGTTTCACCACTTCTGCATCATGCGAGATGTCTATTAGAGTCCAGGCGTTTTCGCTGTCCATGAGCTGGTCGACGATGGATATTTTGGTTTTCTCGTCGATACCGGTGAAAGCTTCATCGAGAATGAGCAACGCTGGGCGATGGGCTATAGCTCGGGCTATGAGGAGCCGTTGAACCTGCCCCCTCGACAGATTCTTGCCACTGGCAATAAGTGGTGTCTGCAGCCCTTCAGGAAGGCGCGCGATTTCATCGGTGAGCTGAGCGAATGCAAGAGCCCACCGAATGTCTTTGTGAGACACGTAGTCGCGTCCCATGCGGACATTTTCTTCAATGGTAGCTTCAAATATTTCGTTTGAGTCGCCAACAAAGCCGATGTGCTGGCGCATGGCAGATAGGCTTGCGTCGCGTGCGTCCAACCCGGCAAACTCGACGGCACCGGAATCGGGCTCCAGGAGCCCGCACAATACGTGAGCCAGGGTGGTTTTCCCTGCTCCGCTGGCTCCTACTAGACTAGCCCTTTCTCCGGGCTGGACGGTCAAGTTGACATTGTGCAACACTTGTGCGCCTGGATGATAGCTGAAAGACACATCGAGCATAACCACTGAGGCACCATTTACGGTATCACTCAAATCGGTGCCACCTTTTCGCTCCAAGGGCAGTTCAGTAAGGTGACCGACTTTATCAAGCCCCGTGAGCAGGTCGTAATAAGTGTCGCAGTTACGGATGATCTTCTCGAGCGCGGAAAGTACATTCAAAACAACGAGCTCAGCGGCGACCAGTTGCCCTAACGTGAGCTGGCGATTTATTACTAGCCACCCACCAATGGCCAGAATGCCAGCACTCGCCAGTGCCTGGAAAAGATAGGTACTCAATGACTGTCTAAAGAGTACGGCAAAATGTGACCGCCGTGCATCGAGATAGTTCACAACCAATTGATCAGAGCGCTCAAGAATGAAGTTAGGGAAGCCGTGAGTCTTAAAGCTAATATGACATCTTCCAAGGTCTTCCAACCATTCTGCTACTCGGTACTTCTCATGAGATTCGTGGATACTTGTTTTGATACCACCTACTCCCAGGACCATCGAGCAGACGACTATAAA
>CAZISK010000891.1:0-3686 GCA_964541355.1 uncultured Candidatus Obscuribacterales bacterium | reverse complement strand
CCAACGGCAACTGGTGCCTTCTGGAAGATCGAGTCAACAACAACGACAATGAACAGCCCGAGAAAAAACGCAGGCGCAAAAAGCCGGCACAGAATGAGACCACCTCCGGTTGTGGTGAAAACGGACGCTGCACGCTCGGAAAAATAGACAAAGCTTTTGAGTTAATCGATCTAACCGCTGGTGTCCTGCAAAAGCGCGTAAGTTTGTTTATCGTCAAGCCGGATAGACAGATTCTTGGATCGCTTCTGGAGATCGATCCAGTAATCTCGCGATGGCTCTTGAAGCTGGGCTACGAAGATATACTCAATAAATGCGAAGCGGCTGTGTTCTAAGTGCCACCATCATCGAATGGGTAGTTTTTTGAAAGAATCTTATCGAAACCGAGGTACGGATCGTCGAGATCAGCGTGCAAAACCTCTCTATAGAGCCACTTTTTGATCTCCTCCGGTTTTGCAAGTGGTCGACTGGAAAGATAAGCGTGAATTTGAGGACGCCGTTCGTTCTCATTGAACAAGACATCATCTCTCAACGCCTGGTTCGTCCAGTCGCCAGTCGAACCAGGTTTCAGCGCTTTCACCAACAGAGGCGAAGCAAGTCTGAAATCGGATTCTTGCGATCTGGTGGCAACAGCACGAGGTCGCGCCGAGGCGTGATAGCTGACCAGAACTTTGGCCCGCTGAGCGTTATCGGCCGGCAGTCCATAGTAGCGCTCCTTCAGCTCTTGTAGATTGGCGAGAAAGGTGTCCGCGTCATAGATGCCGGGGATAACGTCGACGACATAACCCTCGCTCGTGCAAATATAACTGGCGATGTTACCGTTGACGGTTCGAGTCATCTTTTTGCCGTTGCCGAAGTCAATTGTGATCTTCGGAACAGGTCTAACAGACTCCCATACCGGCTCGAAGTTGGCGTTGATGAAATTGGCTACTGCAGGCGACGAGAACAGCACGGTTCTCGCAAGTCTCGCGTTCGTTCAACAAAAGCGATCGTCGAGTCGCCCCATCATGTGGAACAGAAATACAGGCTTTCCTGAGCTGCTAGACCGGCTCTGCGCCTCTTTCAGATCGCTACACCACGAAACCAAACCGGTCAAACGCATACCGGGTTTTTCAATCTTCGGCACCTCTGGTGGTGTCACAGACGAAGGTGGCACGGATTTGGATGACCTCAGGGGAGGTCCCGGCACGACGGTAGAACTTGACGAGTCGAACCTGAGCATATCCTTCATGTCTTGCTCGGTAAGAGTCTTCCTCATGTCTCGAAACGTGAGCCTTGCGGGAACCGCAGCTGTGGGGGCGCGTTCTTTGCTTGCTAGGCTTCTCTCGATGTCACTGCCGGATGGTGTAATGGTCGATCCAGAGCGGATAAGCATTTTCACAGGCGCCTCAATTGTCATTTTCCGCCCATCCAGTGGTGCCGAGGGGAACACTTTCTTTTCGTTGGCGCAGGCAGTAAGAGCATTCGTGAGGCAGAGCGCTAAAAGAAGCGATGAAGCGGCTGGTCTAACTAGCCTCGACGGCTCAGGCGAGTGAGTATTCACGAGTTTCCTCCAACTATGAGGTGTGATTCGGTATGACTCCATTGTGTTGGAAGCCATGGAAATACATCCTGGTAAAAACCCTGAAATTTTCGTGCCGAAAGTACCGGTTTATTTCCTTCTCAAGCTTTGGTATGTCGTAATATCCCCCTTTCAATTCACCTCTTTACAAGTTATCTTTTGACTATGATCCATAAATCTGGCTAGCCAGAATTCGAATACGCGCCACCATGCACCCATATTGGATTCAAAAGATTGAAGAAGCTCGCAGGAGTTCGGTTATCCAGTTCTGGACCGTTGTTTTCCTGATTATCGTCTTGCCTATACTCCTCGTTATGAAGAGCGACGGCTACATGATTTTAGGACTAGGTTGCTTCATCGCTGCGGGTCTCAGAGTCTATTGGACCAGTGAAACAATGGCTGAACGCATTAACAAGTCCGAGGCCGCCCCAAAACCGATCGACCCCACCCCATTGCCTTCAGCGCAGTCGGGAACACCGCCCCAATGGCAGACGGGACACATGCCTTCATTCGCAGGTGGACAGACTTCGTCTTTCGTGACGGGACAGACATCTTCCGAACCGGAGCTAGCGGCAAGGTCAGAAGCCCTGAACAACGGTGTACCATCAGGACCATATGGGTTGAGCGGACCGACGGACCCTGCAGGCTTCTTCACTGCATCGATTGAACCGGGCGAGCCACTCGCACCGCAGCGTCCACAAAGCCAACCAAACTCAGTCAATCCGGGCGGTGATCAGGCGTCGGCACTGGCAACGCCAGTGGAGACTGGCAAGCCAAGACACTTCCACGATTTTGCATCATAGCCGCCTCTGCAGTCGCGCCTACGAATAAACTGATGTTAGCCGCTTCATTGCCGGAATGTTCGCGTATCTGAGGCTAGCCTCGAACAGAAGAAGCTGCCAGGTGTACCCATCTGTCTAACTTGTGGCCCTCATCTCTTATGAAGAAACATAGGCTCTACTCTTCGTTCGTGTTCACGCATACAGCTGCCCGACCATCGGAGAATGGCAGTCCATCCGCGTATTTGGGTTTTATAACCAACTTGCCCCTCTTGTTGATGTATCCGTATTTCATGTTCATCTTCACAAGAGCGCGTCCTTCCGAAAAGCTCTGGGCATCGTCGAACCGTGGTTTGATTACAATCGCGCCTTTATCATCGACATAACCCCATGATCCTTGCTGTTCCACCGGGGCCAGCCCTTCAGTAAAGGCGCCCTTCGCGCTTATCTCCACTCTCTCCTGGAAATTTCCGTTGGTGTCGGAATATCCGTATCTATTGTCTTTCTGAACAATCGCCACCCCATCCACGAAAGGCTCTGCTGATGAGAACGAAGGAGTAATCTTCATCGTTCCTTTCGTGTCGATAAAACCCCAGTTCTTGAGTATGCCCCTGTCATTTGTTTCCTCGACAATGAAAACTGGAGCGAGCGGATCGTTGATACCAAAAGGCTTCACATCGACAAATTTCAAATCGATAGCCAGATTTCCGGTTTTATCCACAAATCCCCAGAGCTTGTCTTTCTTTACTGGTGCCAGTCCACTGGCAAACTCCTTGGCGTCATCATATTCCGGGTTGATTACTACCTTGCCGGTGTTGTCTATGAATCCCCACTTCCAGTTGTCGGAACGTATCGCCGCCATGCCGTCATGAAATGACCCGACTTCCAAAAACTGTGCAGGGATGGCAACCGCGCCAGTTTTGTCGATGAAACCCCACTTTCCATTTTCCTTGACTGCAGCCACGCCTTCTGAATAGGACAGCGCTTTGGAATACTTGGGCTCGATTAGAACGCCTCCCTTCCAATCGATGAATCCCCATTTCATACCGGCTTCTTCGGCAGGACTCAACTGCTCTTCCGCGCCATCGTCCGGTGCATTTTGCGGTGCGGCGCAACCAGCCAGAAGAAGCGAGATCAAGATTGCCAGCGTTGTGATGAGAAGTTGCATGAGAATTATCAGACCAACAGAAATTGAAAGCTTTCTAGATTATGGCAAATCTACAAAGATAACGGGGAGATACACCGATATTCGGACACACTTTACGCGGAATCCAGTTCACGCTTGATCTCTTCAACTTTTTCTTTGTCGCCGATGCTCTCGAAATAACGAACATAGGTCGACAAAACCT
>CAZISK010000890.1:0-3693 GCA_964541355.1 uncultured Candidatus Obscuribacterales bacterium | reverse complement strand
AGATCCACCTTTTCTTGTGCGATCTGAAGTATTGACTTGCTTGAACCGATCGAAAATAGCTTCTCGAGGTCGGGGTGGAATTCCGCAACCCTGATCGACAACCCTGACCTCGATTGAATCCGTTTTCTCAATTAATTCGATAGTGATGGTGCTGCCAGCCGGCGAGAATTTGATCGCATTTGCCAGGAGGTTGATCATTACTTGAACGAGGCTGCCAGAGTCGATGTATCCTTCGATTGCTTGCACATTATTGACAATGCGCACGTCATTTGTCTCAGCGAGGTAGGCCACAGAGGTCACCGCTTGCGATACTATCGACCCAAAGTCTGCCAGCTCCTTTTTTACTTCCATTGTGCCTGACTGCAATCTCTCTACATCTAACAAATTGTTGACGAGTGTGATCAGTCGTGTAGTCTCTTTCTCACAGACTTTGAGTAACTCGTTTCCTTTTTTGTTGAGTACGCCGCCAATACCGTTGGAGAAGAGCTCCAGACTTCCATATATAGTGGACAACGCTGTGAGCAGGTCATGGCTGACCATAGCAATGAAATCACCCTTCATTTTCTCGACTCGCACTCGTTGCGAAATGTCAGTCAAAACAAACAGATTTTTCTTTTCTTCCGACAAAGTCAGCTCTGTTTGGGAAAGCTCTACTTTTAGCTTGATGCCGTCGTCGCTGATCACATCCAATTGACTCGATCGCCGTGGCCTGTCGAACGGCGATGCACTTACCGACGAATTCGCCGGTTTTTGATCGTCAATCTCTAACATCGTTCGCACAGATTTGCCGATGAGCTCGTTCTCTCGAAAACAGAGCAGCCGTTCCGCCGCACGATTAGCAACTTCAAGCTTGCCATCGTCCGTGGTGATAATCAGCCCCAGAGGAAGACTCTCAACGATTACTCTTGCTCTTGCCTCACTTTCCCGGAGCAATGACTCATTGCGTTTGCGCTGGGTAATGTCGTAGACCACACAGAAGAAGGACTGCCTCGCTGCCGACCAATCAACAGACCAGCTCGAGTACACTATGCCTCCATCCTTGTGCCTGATTCGACAATCAAAAGTGGTATCATCCAAAGCGTCACTGCGGAGCTCTTCGAATATCACATAAGTGGTGTCAGCATCTTCCGACGCAATAATATCGATCAGACTTCGGCCTTCTAATTCTTCAGGTGAATACCCCCAAACTCTGATGCTGGCAGGATTAACTGCGTTAAGAAGAAGATTTTGATCGAGCGTGCATAGTATGTCGACTGCATTATTAATGACGGCACGCTCTTTGTGCCTTGATTCCTTAAGTGCATTTGCCATGGTATGAAAGGTACGATCTAGTTCTGAAATTTCATCGTAGCCATCAAGTATTGGCTTCAACTTTTCGCCCTTCGAAAAGCGCTTCGTATTATCTAATATTATTGCAAGCCTGCCCGATACTCCCTTTGTGAAAAGCAACAATTCCAACAAGCTGATAAGTATGCTGACCGCGATGCCGGCTAAGATGAAGTTTTTACCCTTTACTCTCAGCGCTTTGCTCAGTTTGCGGCTTTCAATTCCGGCAGTCTTTTCCGTCTCGACGAACTGCTGAACCTCGTCGGAGATTTGCGAATAGAGTGCAAACAGATGGGCTCTCACACCGCTAATACTAGCCAGGTCGTTTATAGTTTCCCCTTTACGGATTGATTCAATTGATCCGTCGCAAATTTTAGAGCCACTAGTGAAAAGCATCTCTATGTGTTTAACCGCCGCCTGTTTCGCTGGCTCGTTTTCCGTAAGTTTTGTCAGCTTGCGGAACGCGCTTCGAACTTCTCTCATAGCGCTTTGATATGCCTGCAAGTGACTTTCGAGTTGACTTGGTCCAACGTAAACAATAGCTGCCCCACTGGACAGCCTCCCACATCTGTCTATCGTTTCTGCACATTTAATAAGCTGCTTCGAATGAGCATCATTCTCTGCCTCTTTCCCGGATTGATCCAATAGATACGCAAGTATGCAAATGCAAAAAAGCGGCATTATAAATGGTGCAAGCACCAGTATCAGACCTTTCTGTGTGATCTTTATTCTCTTCATTGCGGTTGTTGGATTGCGCGTTGTACCTCAAGTTCGACCGCTTTCGCTCGCTCGATCTGGCCGGTCTTGCGAAGAAGTGCGATCAACTCCGTGGCGGGAGTTTTGATCAGATTGGCTGCAATTGCTGGTGCGGAATGCTTGGAGCACTCAATGCGAATTGTCACCGCCTTCTGAAGACAGGCGATCGCATCATCGGTTTCGTTGCGCTGCTTGTAGAGCATACCAAATTGTTCATTCGCGTCAGCCTCGCTGTTACGGTCTTTGATAGCTTTACTTACGTCCATTGCATAACGTAGGCAGGTTGCATTTGGAGTACTTTGGGCTACATAATACCTGCCAAGGTCACAAAGAAAAGCGGCGCTTCCTCCGGCCCCTCTCCCAACGAATTTTTTGCACGCCGGCAAAAAATCACTTCCGACCCCTCCATGCGTCTTCGAATAGTTAATCGCTTTCTGACACACTTTTCGGCCTTCTTCATATCGACCTGATGTAATTCTGCGGATCGAAAAATCAAGGAGAATGGTAAAAACGGACTCGTATTGTTTGACTTGCTCATAGTATTTCTCGATCAAAGCCGCTCCATTAACGAGATATTTTTCCGCTTCAATCGTGTCCGAATTCAAGGTTTGTCCAAGAAGGTACATGGTATAGCCGTACTCACAACCATTTTTCATAACCGCAGACGCATCCATGGCCGCTAATGATTTTCTGAGCACATCCTCGGCTCCCTTAGAATCACCCAAAGACAAGCGTTCGTCCGCAATGCTTCTGTAAATTACAAACTTTTGCGCTTTGTTGAATACATTTCTGTTCTCTGCACACCTGACTGCCAACTCATAGAATTGAACAGCCAGGTCGTGTCTTTGATCATTGGATGCCGCTTGGGCAATAGCACTCAATTCGCTTACAAGGTTGTTCAGCTGTCGCGGGTTTGCCAGTAAATCTGGACCGAGGGATACCTTAAGCTTGTCGATCAGAAGCATCGCTTTGTCGACTTGTTTTGTGTGAAAATAAAATGACGCGAAACGACAGAGCAGGATTCTTTCATCAGGCTCTATCGCAACATCTTTATGTATCCGTCTGATTTCAAGCGCTCGCTGGAAGTATCTCTCAGCAGGCTCATTTCGCCCAAGGGCGCTGTTAACTTCTCCGAGATAAAAGAAATCATACGCCATGCCTGGAAATGACTTGCCGAGTGGTCGCAGGAGATTCAATTCTTGTAAATACAGCCCTTCGGCCTCACTGAATCGGTTCTGCTTTCTGTATGTATCGGCAAGTCCTCGGATGGAGATCGGCAATCGCGGGTTCTGCTTGCCGAAATGCTCCGCTTGAGCCACGGCAATATTGAACAGTTCCTCGGCTTCAGCCAGCCTGTTCGAACCAAGCGCCTTTTCGGCCTTCCACATAGTTTCGGTCCAGGACAGTGCATGCGCCTCCGGCATGATTGCCAGTGCGATTACAGAAGCTAATACAAGGATTCGATTGGCCTTATGGCGCAGTTGGATCATAGCTCTGATGGATTAAAAGTTTATTCTTGTCCCCAGGCTAATATACACCTAACTGCGACCTCCGAATGGGCGGTGACGAAATAGTTATCGAAGAGGTCGGGGAGGTCGAGCAGCATCATCT
>CAZISK010000889.1:0-3707 GCA_964541355.1 uncultured Candidatus Obscuribacterales bacterium | reverse complement strand
CGCGTCACAGGCACATTATATGTCGCCATCCACTCTCGGACCTGTGAAAACACCCTGTAGTCATACTTAGCATTTGCGGCGAGTAATACATCCGTGAAGTGATTCAATACCGCCTCTAGAATGGCTTCACCCTTTTCGCCAAGCTTCGCGCAAATGCTCAGCATGGATCCTGTTGCCTCCATGCTGTTCGGAAATACGTGCATAATTGACAGAATGATTCTTTTACTAGCCTTATCCTCTAAGCATGCGTCTATCAGGACAGGGTGAGTGCTAAGCCAGACGAGACTGGCAATCAAATCATTCTTGTTGTTGCGAATTACAGTTCGCCAGAGAGCAGGTGAAAGTCGCTCTCTGTCGTTGGAACTCGCATTAGCCAGTACTTTAGCGGCGGCTTCAACTCCCAGACTCCATCCGACCTGCATACCGAGCTTGTGCAGAACTTTGCCGAACGTCGCCCGATCGACAAGCAGTGAACTTCTATCATATGGTAAGCAACCTGCCAACGATTGCAAGAGAACAATCGACAGGTAGAGCTCCGGATCTCTTGTCGAAGCTTTATCCTGAGCTTTCAGCGCACAGTTGAGCAGTCTTCCGATCGCATCTTTGACGAGGTGTAACTGTTCTCCTCCGGAGATCTGCTTGGATCTCCAATTGAACGCTAGCCGCACCACGACATCCGTATGGGTCCTTACGGCTTCGATCGGTGAATTGGGCACTAATTCGAGTGCGGGATCGACGAAGTCGAGCACGTCCGTCAGCTCAGAATAATGCGGTCCCTGAAAGCTGATAAGCACATCAGTAGGATGATCCGGTCTGTAAAGCTGCTCGTGATACGTCAGAATCTCAGTAAGAATAGACAATGCCGACGCCCGATCTTCATCCCTACGGGAAGCCAGAAAGGAAAAAAACATCGCCTTTTGCGTTACGAAGTCATTGCTTCTGCTTTTGCCACGCGCCGGCTGCACCTGCGACGCCACACGATAAAAGTTGGAAGCCATACCGGGTTGGTTCGTTCTTTCGTAACAAATACAGAGTCTTGCCAGCATATGAAGGAGTGTATTCTGAAGCGTATCGTCTCGTGTCCATAGACTGTGCAACTTTCGATAGATCTCAGCCGCTCCAATATAATCGCCCTTTTCCAAACGCCTATTTGCCTGTAAAATCCGAGTCCAAACCCAAATCTGGAAGCAGAATTTGCTGGACGTGCGATCGATGACATTTTCGACTTTCGATTTTGTGCGTCGCGCAATCTTCGATGAGTACAGAAAAGCGCTTCTGGTCAGCGACGCGCCCCAAATCGGCCTGTATTTTTTTGTAGCAATTGCTACATCAGTACAATAGTTAGATTCTTCACTTTCCAAATACTGCTCGCTCTCAACCTGACCGAGAGCAGAGGCAAGTCCGGATTGATCAGACTCCGAGTGCGGCTTAGGCGGCTCGAGACACGCCGTCAGAACAGTCGCAGATTCGATGCTCCAACCATTGTCCGGGGCCTGAAGCGGTGGCACCGTATGTGGTGCCCACTTTAATAGTCGAGAGAGCGCTGTGGCAAGCGAACGAATTTCTAAAGAATCATGCTCGAACAATGCTCTGAATATCGACGAATCCTGAGGCGCAGCAAGATCTGCCTTCCTGAAAATCAAGCACTCTTCAGCATGCTCTAGACGGTGAAAAAGTGACGGGTCAATAGACAGACAGCGCAGAGAGACGTAAATCAACCAACACGAAAAGTTGTCGACAGTATCGTCGAAGTATTGCTCGGTTCGAAGTGGATGCTGATAGTTGGGATGACCGATCTCGAGACTTTCAAAACCCGACAGACCGGGGACGAAGAATCCATCGTAATCTATTAGTTTCAAACCGTTTCGACTCACAATAATATTGCCGTGTTGCAGATCGCCATGCGCAACCTGCCAACTTTCCATCTCGTCGACGAGTTCGAAAAACTGCTCAGCCAGGGCGGTCAATTTCTTCGGGTGTAGAATATTGCGTTGCACGTACAAATCGAGAGATTCACCCTCCACCCACGGCATTTTCAAAACGGGAAACCAGGAACCGCCCACCTTGATACCCTTCTCCAAAAACTGGAAAGGAACCGAGGACCGCAGCTGGTGCTTTTGAAAGAAGTCGTCGATTATCTTGTAGCGCGCGCCCTGATCCTTGCGATTAGACAGAAAACAGCGCACCGCGTAGCTTGTGTCTTCATAAGTAAGCTTATAGACGCTGGCAAAATTGCCTGAGATTGATTGAGGTAAGCCGAGGGCGTTTGTACAGACCGCGGCTCGGGCGAGCTCCGGATCGGCAAAACACAGCGACGGACTCTGCACGGCCTCATTAAAATCTTGCGGCGTTGGCCATCTCATTTTGCTGTCCTCGGTCTGTCACCATCCCTATTATGATGCAACCGCTTTTGACCTTCATTTTTTTAACCATTTCAAAAGAGATCCTCATTCAATCAACCTGGGTCACTGTCTGCTGAAAGAGCACCGCCTCTTCGAAGACTCTGGGCATCCGCTTCTGCTCCTGCTCGTAGCATTTTTTTGGGTTCCGGAGCAACCTTATTCCGAAGCGAAAGGGCGGCTCGTACGAACCGCCCTTTCTCAGAATTGTTGGGAAACGAGGGCTTAACCCATGTTTTCAATAATGTGTTTTGCGAATTCGCTGGTTTTGACCTTGGTAGCGCCGCTCATGAGGCGCTCTAGATCGTAAGTGACCGTCTTCTTCTGGATAGTCTTCGCGAACGCGGAGTGAATGAGATCGGCGACTTCTTGCCAGCCCATGTATTCGAACATCATTGCGCCTGAGAGAATGACCGAACCAGGATTAATTACATCCTTGTCGGCATACTTCGGAGCGGTACCGTGGGTTGCTTCGAAAATAGCGCATTCATCGCCGATGTTGGCTCCGGGAGCGATTCCCAGTCCGCCTACTTGAGCGGCGCATGCATCGGAGAGATAGTCGCCATTCAAGTTGGTGGTAGCGATTACCGAGTATTCATCAGGTCTGGTGAGGATCTGTTGGAACATCGAATCAGCAATTCTGTCTTTGATAAGGACCTTGCCGTCCGGCGTTTTGCCGTCATGATCGGCCCAGAGCTTCTCTTCCGAGATGGTCTTTTGACCGAACTCTTCTTCGGAGATTTGATAGCCCCAATCGCGGAAGGCGCCTTCGGTAAACTTCATGATGTTACCTTTGTGCATCAAAGTAACCGAGGGCTTGCCGTGCTCGATCGCATACTGGACAGCGCGACGAACGAGTCTCTGCGAGCCGGTCTTCGAAATGGGCTTGATGCCGATACCGGAGTCGGGGCGAATCTTCTTGTCCGGACTGATAGCTTCGATCGTTTCGATCAGTTTCTTAGCTTCCGGAGAGCCTGCTGGAAATTCGATGCCAGCATAGACATCTTCAGTATTTTCTCTGAAGATGACGACATCGAGCTTTTCAGGTGCTACCACGGGTGATGGCACACCTTGGAAATAGCGAACCGGACGAACACAGGCATAAAGATCGAAAACTTGTCTCAATGTGACGTTAAGACTTCTGATTCCACCGCCTACTGGAGTTGTGAGCGGTCCTTTGATACCGACACCGAACTCTTTGAGAGCATCAAGGGTGTCTTTCGGCAACCAATCTTTGGTTTCGTTGAAAGCCTTTTCACCGGCATAAACTTCGAACAATGAGATATAGCTCTTGTCGCCATAGCATAT
>CAZISK010000888.1:0-3718 GCA_964541355.1 uncultured Candidatus Obscuribacterales bacterium | reverse complement strand
CGCGGTTATCAGCGAGCCGCTCGATACCATATCCAGTGAGTTGATGGACGCCTGTCCATCGCTGAAATTGATATCGAACCGTGCCGTCGGTTTCGACAACGTCAACCTGCTACAGGCGACTGAGCGCGGGATTGTCGTTACCAATACCCCCGGCGTACTTGATGCGGCAACAGCCGATCTGGCGATGGCGCTGCTTCTTGCATGCGCTCGCCGAATCTGCGAGGCGGACCGATACGTCAGGCAGGGGAAGTGGACAGGGTTCAAGAGCGATCTGATGCTCGGTCCCGATCTTTGGGGTAAAACCGTTGGCATCGTCGGCATTGGTCGCATCGGCAAGGCGTTCGCTGACCGAGCTAGAGCATTTGGTCTTAAGCTTGTCTACACGCGACTCTCTCCCCATGATGAAAAAGATGACAAACTGCAGAATGAGCTAAACGCCATGCGCGTCGAACTAAAACAGTTGCTCCAGACTTCGGATTTCATAAGCATCCACTGCCCTCTCAATGCACAGACCAGGCACCTGATCGGTCAAGCCGAGCTTGATATGATGAAGCCCGAATGTATCCTGATCAATACCGCGCGCGGTGCCATAATCGATCAATCGGCCCTGGTATCACATTTAGTTCAACGCCGAATTTACGCAGCCGGACTGGATGTTTTCGAAGACGAACCGGAAGTTCCGCACCAGCTGTTGGCGCTGGACAATGTCGTCCTGCTCCCGCATATCGGCTCCGCCTGCTTCGAAACCAGACGGCGAATGTCAGAACTGGCGGTGGACGCGGTAATTGCGGCCTTTGCCGGAATTCGCCCGCAGCACGTCGTAAATGCCGACTGCTGGGACCAAGAGAGCTGGGATCTGATAACAAATCAGAGTTAAGCAGCAAAAGGTTAGCAAGCAAAGATTTTTATTGCTTGGTTTAAACATCTCAAAAGCAAGGTAGGATCGATAGGAATAGCGCATTGAGCTTCTCGACACCTGGTCTCCGTGACTGATCATGTAGGCATCCCACCTTGAGCATGGATAACCAACAGCCAGCAACTTCTGACAGTGCGCGCTCTCAGAACAAGTTATTAAAAAAACTCTGGTTCGCGTATTTTTCAGGGCTCCTGATGTGGTTCCTGATGACCTATAACAACACGCTTCAAGCGTGCTTGAGAGATGAGCATCTGGCATACGTGAAGGACGGAGCAACCTACACGGCCGACTATTTGATTTACTACAACTCCGGTTCTCTCGGCTGGGACTGCCTGAAGAACAAAGTTGACATTTGGGATCCCAAGGTCCAGAACGACTCCATGCAGAAGCTGGTGCCCAAAGTCAAACTGGAAAAGGTCTTCTATTCGCAATATCCTCCATATCTGAACACTTTGATGATGCCACTGTCCCTGGTTCCTGTCCGAGTCGCCTGGGTGGGTTGGGAACTCTTCGGATTTGTCGGAATGATATTTGGAGTCTACTCGCTTTTATCTACAACACTCAAAGGCCGATTCGAAAGAGCCTTGACCTACATGGCCGTCATGGCGTCCTTTCCTGCGTGGGTCTGTTTTCGCCTGGCACAAATGGCCCTGCTCTTGTATCCAGCGCTTGTCTGGTATTGGCTGGCGCTCGAGCGCAAAATGTGGTTTCGTGCAGGATTGTTGGGTGGATTCTGTATGCTCAAGCTTCAGTACGCACCAATTCTATTCATCACGGGATGCATACTCGGCGGTTCTCGATTCTTCTTAGGCTACGCCTTGATCGGCATGATTTATCTAATCTCGTGCATCATGGTAGTCGGCACCGAAAATATCCTGCACTACCCACAGGCACTGAAGATGGGCGAACTAAGCGGTGGTCAGATTACTGGAGTCTCTCCCGAAAGCCAGCAGAATCTGCGTGGACAGCTCGTCGTGCTGCTGGGCAATGACGGGTCTATGGTGCACGGGATAGTCGCAGCGGTCTGGGGTATCACAACGGTCTTCACAGCTTATCTGTGGTGGCGTTTCAAACGCACCTCGAGCAACCTTGAAGAAGATGAGCGACGTCGGAGGTTCATGCTGCTCGCATCACTTACGATAGTACTGCAGTTGGTGACAAGCCCTCATACTCACAAGCAAGACTACCTGCTCATCAGTCTTCCGGCAATTTGGTTAATGTACAGCCTGGTCGGCAACTATCCGATCGGAGCTATCGCCGACCCGATGGTGAAGAGCAAGCAACTCATACTGTGGCTCCGGTATCTGTTAATCTCCTTTCCTATCCTGAGCTGGGTATTTTTCATCGCTGGCCAGATGTTGCCGCTGCCGGTTCAACCCTTCTTTATATGGGCGATCGTGCTGTTGATTGTGATAGGTCTCATCATGCGAGATCGTGGGTCATCGACGCTGGTTGCACCCGAGCCCCAGGCTTAGTATCGCGTTTGACATTAAGGCTGATTTCTACATTTAGATAGTCCGACGCTCCGTCGGTTTCTTCACTTCGAGATCTTGCGAAGTCTTGCACAAACAGGCGAAGCGATATCGGCTCGCCTTTTAACTACTTTCCAGGCAAAGAGACAGTCGGCACCCCGAGCTTTTTTCGGCTCTGCCCAGGTCTGACCGCCGACGCAGATATCATCAATCCTAGCTCTCAGACTCACTTTGCGCCACATCGTCGATTTCGTCATCAAATACGACACCGCTATTGAGTTTCTGCTTTTCTCGTCTTCTCGATGCAGTTCTATAGGCGTTGCTCAAGCGAGGAATAGTCTTACCCTTGCCCTTCTCTCCGCCCACGGTTTTGACCCCCGGCTCTACTTTGGTCGAAATCGTGCGCCTGTAGTTATCGACCTCTTGAGCTTCCGCGACAATCGAAACGTAATTATTGTAACGTTGAATTGACACTGATAATGGTGCAGCATCTCCATTCGCGTGCGGCAGCGCAAGACCATCTTCCGAGATGCTTTCAATAACTTTACAGTCCTGCTCGACTAAATGTAAACAATTGGAGAACTTGCATTCATTGGACAGCGCGGCTATTTCAGGAAACTGCCACATTACGTCCATCGGCATGGGATACTTTATCTCCTGGAGATTGAACCCCGGAGTATCCGCGACCCACGTGGGCTTATCCGGACAGCGCTCGCTCAGGATTGGGTAAAGCTTGCTGTATGTGGTTGTCTGCCGGCCGACACCATAATCATGGTCCATCACGCCAATCTTGAGATTGAGAGACGGCTCCAATTTGTTCAAAATGCTGGACTTCCCCACACCGGATGGCCCCGCGAAAACAGTGATCTTACCCTCCAGAAGCCCGTAGAGCTGTTCAAATCCCATTCCGGTTTTCGCCGACATCAAGACAACATCGTAACCGAGGGATTGATAAATTCCCCGTAAGGTCTGAGCGAGCTCGGATGGAATCAAGTCACATTTGTTAAAACACAAGATTGGCTTGCTGTCCGGCAATTCAAGCTGAAAGTGAACAATGTAACGGTCGCACCAGAGCTGGTTCCACTCAGGTTGGCGAACAGCCTGTACAATTACAACCTGGTCCACATTGGCCAGTGGTGGTCTGGACAAGATACTCCATCGATCGCGGCACCCGGTAATTGTTGCAGTGCCCTGCTCGAGATCCACGTCGACAAGCTCGACACGATCGCCGGTAAGGATGGAGACG
Source organism: uncultured Candidatus Obscuribacterales bacterium (assembly GCA_964541355.1). Classification (GTDB taxonomy): domain Bacteria; phylum Cyanobacteriota; class Vampirovibrionia; order Obscuribacterales; family Obscuribacteraceae; genus JADYXR01. Next base: position 84 of record CAZISK010000888.1, on the reverse strand, counting down.
CGCTCCTTCTTGAGGCGCTTGCGGGCCTGACATTGTAACGAGGCCATTGATTGCGGTTCAAAGACTAAGTAACCGCCGGCATGG
>CAZISK010000887.1:0-3720 GCA_964541355.1 uncultured Candidatus Obscuribacterales bacterium | reverse complement strand
GGCCCGACCCGATTGATGCTGACACCCAACGGCTACACGCTGATTGTGCTCAATGTACCAGCCGGCAAAGTCTCCTTCATATCGACGCTCAATCAGAAGGTTATAGGTGTTTTGCCTGTGGGCACCATGCCGAGTGATGTCTCCGTCACCAACGACAGTCGCACCGCGTTCATCTCTAATCGCCTGTCCAATTCGCTCTCTGTAATTGATGTCACGCAACGGAAGCTTCTCCGGACTGTCACCACCGGAGAGGGACCGACCGGCATCACGCTCAATAATGATAATTCGAAGTTATTTGTCGCCAACGCCAAAGACAACACCATAAGCGTTTTTGATTTACCTGCCCTGACGAAGAACAAGGACGTTACGTTGCCCATTGACGTCGAGTTCCCCAGCGACATTATGATGCTCTCGGACGGTAAGCACTTACTGGTTACGAGCGCAGCAACAGACACACTCGGGGTTCTCAATGCGGAGACACTGGAGTTTGAAAAACAGCCCAAGCTCGGCTGCACCAGTGTCGATCTGTTGTTTATCCCGCAGTAGATCCGATCAGCTTCTCAATCACCATTTGTCGGTAGATTGTTGCAATTGAAATCAGGCGTCCGTCGTGGGCAGATTGGCTTCTAAATTTGGCACGGCTGGAGCGCTCAGCAAGGGTCTGTGCCGGACTTATTCTGGATAATCTCAACTAATTGCAAGGTGAAGGTTGATAGCGGGACACCTCTTTCATCGCCTTTCCCTCGTGAACGAAAAGAGATGGTTGAGTTATTCAATTCGTCATCTCCTATGATGCAGATGTATGGAACCTTCATCATCTCCCAATCGCGGATCTTGCGATTCATGCGTGCGCTTCCGGCATCGACCTTGTGGCGGATACGCCTGGCATGAAGCATTACTCCTATAGCCTTGGCGTATTCTACGTGTCGATCGGCGATCGGGATTAGCACCACTTGCAATGGCGCCAGCCAAACCGGCAGTTCGCCATTGGTATGCTCCAGAAGGATACCGATGAATCGATCGATTGACCCGTAAATCACCCGGTGAATGACTGCCGGGGTCTTGTGCTGACCGTCTTTATCGATGTACTTCAAGCCGAAGCGCTCAGGCAACTGGAAATCCAATTGAACGGTACCCATCTGCCATTTACGACCAAGTGAGTCGCGCATGAGGATGTCGATTTTAGGTCCGTAGAATGCCCCTTCCTTTTCGGCAATCATGTAGTTGTCTTTGCCTACTTGACGGTCTAGAATCCGGCGAAGCGCATTTTCAGCCTCGTCCCACTTCGCTACGTCGCCGACAAATTTGTCGGGGCGCAAGCTCAGTCTATAAGAATAGGACATGTTGAAAACAGAATAGAACTCTGCGGCTAAAGCAAGAACATTGTTGAATTCATCTTCGATCTGCTCAGGCGAGACAAAAATGTGAGCATCGTCCTGCTGGAATTTCTGTACTCGAAACAGTCCATTTAGAGTGCCGGAGCGCTCGTTACGATGAAGCACATCGCAGTCGGACAGGCGCATCGGCAAATCACGGTAGCTTCTTAGCTTTAAACCGAAAACAATCATCGCATTCGGACAGTTCATGGGTTTGAGACCATATACGGTATCATCCTCGTCTTCGACGAGGAACATATTTTCGTTGTAGTGCTCCCAGTGACCTGAAGTTTCCCACAGACTCTTCTGATTTAACAACGGAGACGATATCTCTTCATAACCATGCTTCTCGTGGGTGTCTCGCCAGAATGAAAACAGCTCATTCAACAAGCGCATGCCGTTGGGGAGCCAATATGGCATGCCAGGCGCAGTTTCATCAAAGTGGAAGATTTCCAATTTCTTTCCGATCCGTCGATGATCTCGACGTTTCGCCTCTTCGAGAAAATCCATGTACTGCTCCAGCTCTTGCCTGGAGGCAAACACGGTGCCATATATCCTGGTGAGCATCGGATTCTTCTCATTGCCTCGCCAGAACGACCCGGAAGTATGAAGAAGCTTCAGCGCTTCAGCATTGATCTCGCGACTGTTTTGAACATGCGGACCTTTGCAGAGATCTACAAAATCGTCATGTCTATAGATTGAAACTTCATTGACTTCGCGTTCATCTTTGCGCCCGGCATTCTCTTGGGCATCGGCATCCGCCTGCCCACTTAAGATCAGTTCGATCAACTCCATTTTGAACGGCTGGTCCTGGAATATCTTTCGGGCATCATCGGCTTGTAGATTTGAATAGTTGAAAGCGCAACCGCTTTTGACAATCTCTCTCATACGATCTTCAAGCCAGATGAGATCGTCGCTGTTAAGCGGTCTCGGCAGCTGAAAATCGTAATAGAAGCCATCAGCGATCGCAGGTCCGACGCCAAGCTTGACGCTGCCTACCTCTGAGAACCGCTCCACTACAGCCTGCGCGAGAATGTGGGCGCAGCTGTGGCGCATCTTATAGAGGCTGGCTTCTTCGTCTAATCTCAGCATCTGCTTTTGGGGTCCGGGATGCCTACACAAATCATTCCCATAATTAAAACTCATTTTCTCTTCTCCAACGTTCGATAGTCAAAACAAGAAACGAGCCGCAGGTGTGGGGCTCGCTTCGGCTATCAACTTAGTTGGCTAAATTAACTGCGCGTGCTCAGCCCCAGTACCTGCGGCACTGTTGTTGTTGTGATTGGGCTGGGCAATTGATTTGGCATAATGGCAATTATCTACATTCCAGCCTCGGAGTCAAGCAGTTGTTGACAAGGATTACAGCTCGTCGACAAACATCTTGTTTCTCCGATGTTAGTTTGGCAGTCCGCGCGTTGCTTTGGCTATTGCGGACAGGGGAACCAGAGTGAATGACTTATCTCCATTATGAAGACATGCGTCGCTGTATCCCTTTACTATCGGATCGGTTTTTTGATCGACACTGGCTATGGTGGCATGCGCGGCCCGAGCGAGGGCAACGTAGTCTTTCACAGCGGCTCTTTTCCGGTGAGCGATGCCGGTCCTATGAAGCCGAGCGACAGGTACTCGACCGCTGGTTGTCCCTCCATGGATGGTTGAGCGTAGTGAGCGATCTTTCCCTTAGAATCAACAGCCACATGAATTCAGACGGATTCCCAAAGCATTTCTCTGTCCTGCTTTGTAATGCCGCCTTCGGCATCATCACTCATCTCTCGGGAGTCATCTTGTCAGGATTGTTGAACTCCATGAATACAATATCAAATCTTGTGGTCGACGCTCTAGCGCAGTCGAAATCCTTGTCGAAATACCGGTCCACGAAGAATTGGTTGTCTGCGTTGAGCTGGGCGGCACATGCCGTCGGGACAGGTTGTTGGGGCACCAGGTGGTGCAAGTGATGGCGAGTTGGTTGATGTCGGTGCCGGTGAATCGGTCCGGGTCGGCGACGGCGGTCCAGGGGGGCCGGGAGGTCCAGGCGGACGTCTGGGATTTGCCGGCGTCGCCGGAACGTCGCGATCCTGTCTGGCGTCTGCCGGGCGATGGCAGGTGGTGCCGTTCGTCCATCGAAAAGTAAGATTGCCATTAGCGTCCATTTGCGGGTTTGCATCCCATGGTTGACTGGCAGCGGTACGCCCGAGCATTTGCAAGACGTTCGGGTCGGAGCTTGTAACTTGCCACTGTCCGTTCGGTTGTCTGACAAGAGAGCATGGCCCGGGTAATTGGAAATCGATTCGATTTAGTATTGGTTGTCCGGACGGAGTCAACTGCGGATTGCCGTTAGCGTCCG
>CAZISK010000886.1:0-3725 GCA_964541355.1 uncultured Candidatus Obscuribacterales bacterium | reverse complement strand
GGCTGTCTGGACCGTCGAGAGCGAACTGAGACACTTCTCCAGCCTTCAGCTGATTGTAGAGTTTGTCGGACACACGCACTATGCTCGTGAATCCTATAAGGGATGTTGCTTCGTTGGCCGGATAGAAAAGACTGACTTTATGCGCATCTCTAACATCTTCTATCTCGACGGCGCGCAACCCGGTTATATTGGCGGGGCTGCTCATCTGCCAGCCAAAGCGGTATCCACGCTGGTCGTTGTACTCGACGTCAGCTATGAAGCTGTAGTCTCCTACCAGCTGCCACCTGGTGTCCAGCCCGTTGCGAATAGGAAAAGTGATTCTCAGTCCTTTCTTGAGAACCAGCCTGTCGGTGAAGTCCGACGCTGTCCCCGGCGTCGAACCAACTGCTGGTGGGGAGGGAACCACCCCAGGCGGCAACGTAATAGTCGGGGCTCCCGGAAGGACGCCGGAAGGAGCCGAACTGGAAGCGGTCGCAGGAACGTTAGGGCTGTCAGGAACCATGCCCGGGAGATTCTGTGGGGTGACCTCGGGCGGGAGCAAGTTCGGAGCCGCTGAAGGAGCCATGGGAGGTGCCGCGTTCGGCGCACCCGCCTCCTGGTTCTGGGCACCTGCACTCGAAATGGTCGCGAGGAGCATGCATATCCACACTGTAAATGCTAGATAAGTTTTCGACATAGTGTTCCGTCGGGACTGGCAGGGCGTTTCCGATTGCAAGACCGAATGGAAAGGTCCCGCAAAGTCATGGCCGGTTGTGGGCCAATGGCAAGTATTAGCGAAACCTGAAGAGAACTCAATAGATGATTAAGGAAAGATATCGTTTTGGCGAGCTGGCTAAGGCTTTTAATACATTTGAAGTTAGAGGCGTCCAGTTTCACTGGCAGAAGCTCCAGCCAGCTCTGAAAAAATGGCTGGAAAATAGCAGGGACGCTTATTTTATCGTGTTGCTGCTTTCGCGTAATGGGCCTTCTTCCGTTACTAGAAACACAAAGGGGGCGAATAGGAATGGGTAAATCGGTAGGAATCGATCTCGGCACGACTAATTCGGTAGTTGCTGTCATGGAAGGCGGTCAGCCGACCGTCATTGCTAATGCGGAAGGTGGAAGAACAACCCCTTCGGTTGTCGCATTCTCTAAGTCTGGAGAGCGACTGGTTGGGCAATTGGCGCGCAGGCAGGCTGTTGTTAACCCTCAAAACACTGTTTACTCGATTAAACGGTTCATCGGTAGACGCTACGACGAAGTCGAATCGGAGCGCTCGAAAGTATCTTATAGAGTCGTCAAAGGTCCGGATGAAGGATGCAAAGTAAGCATCGGCGGTAAAGATTACGCACCGGAAGAGATCTCCGCAATGGTTCTTCGGAAGCTCAAAGAAGACGCCGAAAAGTATCTTGGCGAAAAGGTAGAGAGCGCTGTAATTACCGTGCCTGCTTACTTCAACGACTCGCAGCGTCAAGCCACCAAGAATGCAGGCGCCATTGCCGGATTGGAAGTGCTCCGTATTATCAACGAGCCTACCGCAGCAGCTCTGGCATACGGTCTCGACAAGAAATCGGATGAGACAATTCTCGTGTTCGACCTCGGCGGTGGTACATTCGATGTCTCCATCCTGGAAGTCGGCGAAGGCGTTTTCGAAGTGAAGTCCACGTCGGGTGATACTCACCTTGGTGGTGACGACTTCGATCACTGTCTTGTCGAATGGATTGCCGAAGAGTTCAAGAAGTCCGACGGCATCGATTTACGCAAAGATCCTCAGGCATTGCAGAGACTGACGGAAGCTGCTGAAAAGGCGAAAATCGAACTGTCTTCCGTGGCTGAGACCACTATCTCGCTGCCATTCGTGACCGCTAACGAGACCGGTCCGAAGCACCTGGATATGCGTTTGTCGCGAGCCCGGTTCAACGAGTTGACCCGTGACCTGGTAGAGCGCTGTCGCATGCCGGTCGAACAGGCCATGAAGGATGCCGAACTGAGCTACAAAGAGATCGATGAAGTTGTTCTGGTCGGTGGATCGACCAGAATCCCCGCGGTCAAAGACCTGGTTAAGAGTCTGACCGGCGGCAAAGAGCCTAACCAGAGCGTCAACCCTGACGAAGTGGTGGCTGTTGGTGCCGCCGTGCAAGCCGGCGTTCTGGCTGGTGAAGTCAAAGAAGTCGTGCTTCTCGACGTCACTCCGCTGTCGCTCGGTATTGAAACCATGGGTGGTGTCTTCACCAAACTGGTGGAGCGCAACACTACAATCCCGTGCCACAAGTCGGAGATCTTCTCCACTGCTGAAGACAATCAGCCCGGCGTAGATGTGTACGTCTTCCAGGGCGAACGCCAGATGGCTCGCGACAACAAGATGCTCGGCAATTTCCGTCTCGACGGTATTGCGCCGTCGATGCGCGGTATGCCCCGCATTGAAGTATCGTTCGACATCGACGCCAATGGCATCGTTTCGGTATCCGCGAAGGATCAGAACACCGGAAAAGAGCAGAAGATCACGATTACCGCTACGACCAATCTGTCCAAAGACGACGTCGACAGAATGGTTCGTGAAGCGGACGTCAATGCGGATGAAGACAAAAAGCGCAAAGAGAAGGTGGAAGTTCGCAACGAAGCCGACTCTATGTGTTACGCGATGGAGCGCGCCATGAAAGAAGCAGGCGATGCAATCAGCGCCGGTACTCGTTCGAAGGCAGAAGGGATCATCGCCGATCTGCGCAAGAAAACCGAATCCTCCGATCCGGATGTCGACGAGATCAAGCGCTTGATGAACGAACTGCGCGGCATGGAAGTGCTGATTCAGCAGGACATTCAACAACGACAACCGGTCGGGGCATCTGCTCCCAACGGAGCTGCGGCGGCTAGCTCATCGCAGAGCCGCTCCGGCAGCGACAACGAAGATATCATCGACGCGGAAGTGCAGCCTTAGGCGCACCGAGCAGGTGAAATTCAAGGGCATGATCGGAGCCGATCATGCCCTTTCGTACACAAGTCGCTGATGCGCAGCGGCCCTGGTAAAATCTACTCTGGTCTTGGAGGATTAAGATATGGAAACTGCAACCTTTGCTGCAGGATGCTTCTGGGGTGTCGAACATGAGTTCCGCAAGATTGCCGGCGTTGCCGAGGCGTTTTGCGGCTATATCGGCGGGCGTACCGATAACCCGACGTACAAAGAAGTTTGTGGTGGCAACACCGGACATGCCGAAGCGGTGGAAGTGACCTTCGATCCCAAGCAGGTTTCATTCGAAGCGCTTGTCCACGCGTTCTTCAACATGCATGATCCGACCCAGCTCAACAGGCAGGGACCGGATGTCGGCGAGCAGTATCGCTCGGCGATTTTCTATCATGGTGAAAAACAGAAAGAGATTGCCACGAAGTGTAAAGACGAAGTCAATTCGAGTGGAACGTTCGCGCGCCCGGTAGTTACTCAAATAGAGCCGGCCGGCAAGTTCTACAAAGCCGAAGAGTACCATCAAAAGTACTTCGAGAAGAACGGCGTGCAATACTGCCACTAATTGTTTTCAATCTCGACCGGACGTTGGTGGTACCTGGTACGGTGCCCATTCGTCGCTCGTTTTGGCTATGAAACCAGATCTGTGATCTTGCGCATCAATGGAATGAGCGTATCGGTGTCTGTGCCTTCGGTGATGGTGACAAGAAGACCGCCGCCGAAGTCAGCAATGACGACATAACCTCGGGGTGTTCGCGATACAACCTGGTGCACGCGTTCGTGTCCCATG
>CAZISK010000885.1:0-3728 GCA_964541355.1 uncultured Candidatus Obscuribacterales bacterium | reverse complement strand
AATCTAATAGCTGCCTGCTCACCACCGCTGCGAGGTGCGGCACCACCGTCTACTCGTTCTGGATTTGGACTTGTATTCGACATATTTATCTCCCCCAATGATCAACAACGGAAGTTTGGGCACCAATGAACGGACAGAAAGGCTTTCGCTACCGCTTTACGCGGTCAAGTCTAACTGAACTCTGAATGAATACAGCGTAGGGCTCAATTGTCAAAAAACGATAAAGCGGTTAAGCAGCTGAGCGACAGCTACTCAGCGGCTTTCTCAGTCTTCTTAGCGCCGATTAAAACCTTGACGGAGCCATCTTCTGGAATCAACACTCTACCCAGGTACTTGCCTGGTCTTTCGAACCTGCTAGGTAGGGTACCAGCCAGCTTTTCAAGGTGATTTTTAGCTTGCGCTTTCTGGTCGTGGAAATCGCATTTCTTGTAAATGAAGTACCAGTTCTTCACGACAAAATTGTAGAGTTTCGGATCCCTCTTTTTCGAGTGTTGCTTCAACAGTTTTTTCTCCAGAGCAGAAGCGTATAAGATTCTGCCGTCCATATCGCCGGGCGAGAGTTCTAAAGCCTTTTGTAGAATTAGACAAGCTCTATCGACGTTGCCCAGCCTGATGCACTGTTCACCTTCAAGACGCAGTCCGTCTGCTGAAACCATACCAAGTTCCAAAAGCTGATCGGACATGATTACACCGTTACTCCGACCGATTTTTTCGGTGTCAAAAATAAAGTCGTTGTCTTTCTCGGCTGCTGATGCCCCACCCGCACAAAAAGCGGACAGCGTAGCAATTGCAAAAACGGTGCTCACAATTTTAGTTTTTCGCATCTAGAACAACGCTCCTTAAAAGACTTCTCCAACTCCAGTTCAAACTTCAACAACAATCATTTGCAGCTACCGAACTCGTGGCCGTAACCTTCGATCCAGTCTTTCCGGCTGCCGCTTCCTTTAGGTCGCGTATTGCATCTTCAACCGACGGCGCTCCATAGACACTGTTCCCAGCGACTAGCACATTGGCACCAGCGGCCACTACCTGACGTGCGGTATCATTATTGATACCACCGTCAACTGAGATTAATGCTTCCTTGTTCCCAGCATCATCAAGCATTTTGCGGATGCGGGTGATCTTGGGCACAACCTCGGAGATAAAAGACTGACCGCCGAATCCTGGGTTTACGGTCATGACCAGCACCAGGTCGAGGTCTTTGAGCACATACTCTATCGCCGACTCAGACGTACCTGGATTTAGTGCAACTCCGGCTTTCTTTCCGAGACTGCGAATATGACTCAGTGTTCTCTGCAGGTGAACAGCTGCTTCAGCATGTACTGTAACGTAGTCGGAACCTGCTTTGGCGAACGACTCAATGAAGTCATCAGGTCGAGAGATCATAAGATGAACGTCGAGCGGCAGCTTCGTGCAACCACGAATACTCTTAACGACGGGAACGCCTATCGTGATGTTAGGTACAAAGTGTCCATCCATGACATCGATGTGGACCCAGTCGGCTCCGCCAGCTTCGGCCTTACCAATGTCAGCGCCCAGCCGAGTGAAATCAGCCGACAATATAGATGGTGCTATTCGAACCTGCATAACAGTCACTACCCGCGATACCGAATAAGATTTCTTCTTGACAACGACATCTTGAAGCAACGACGCTGCCGGCCATTATCATGACTACCAAGACGATGATGGTCAAGTGGAAGTGTCCAAACACTTACGGGTAACACCTGAATAAAATCTAACAAGCCTATCGGTCAAGAGGCCATAATGTCCGGTCATTGAAGCTATCCGAAGTTTACGTCGAGTCTTTGCGGAGGCTGTCGATCATGTTTATAAAATACTCAGCCAAGTCAATCTGCAAGCCAGTTGAGACAAGTAAACGCCGAAACGCATGACTAGATATGCAGAAAGTATTTGTTGGCAAACTAACAATGAGATCTCATCCTTAAGTGCGACACAGATCGGTCCCTGAGAGCGTATATTTAGCTCGAATGATCGAGAGGCGAAACTATGTCCCAGATAAAGCTCACTGAAGAAAAAGAGCAGTTCCGTCGAGTGGCCAGAGACTATACCGATGGCGAGATACGTCCTCGGGCCGCTCACTTTGAAGAAAGCGGCGAGTTTCCGACTGAGATTTTTGTGAATGCTTGGGAGACCGGACTGGTCAATTTTCAGATTCCCGATCGCCACGGCGGATTGGGATTAGGTCATCTGGAAGCATGCCTTATTCTAGAGGAGCTAGCAGCCGGCTGTTCGGGGATTGGCGGGGTGATTGAAGCGACTTCGTTCGCGCAGCTACCGGTCATTCAGTTCGGCAACCGCGAGCTGAAAGAGGCTTATTTGGATCGACTAATGCAGGAACCTCTCGTCTCCGGCTACTCAGCCATTGATACCGCCGGTGATGACCTGACCTTAAGAGTCCGCGCTGACAAATATATCATCGAGGGCACAGCCAACATCGTTAACGGAGGAAACGCATCCTGGTACTTCGTCACAGCGAAGGATCCGACAAAGGGGCAGAAGAGCAGTTTCGTCGTCCCGTCCGCAACTGCTGGACTCGAATTCGGCGACAAGCTCTATGCCATCGGTCGCAAAGCACGTGCCACCAGAAGAGCCGCGTTCAAAGACGTCGAACTTTCTGACGATCACCTGGTGGGCTCGCCAGGTCAAGGAGAGCTGATCAGCGCAAAGATACGGCCCAGTATCTTCACGATGGTCGCAGCCGGCGCTACTGGGGTCGCTCGGAGTGCTATGCACCATGCCATTAACTATTCCAAGGAGCGAAAAACATTTGGCCGCCCAATTTCGCAGCATCAAGGCGTAGCGTTTATTCTTGCCGACATGGCCCGCGAGATCGAAGCCGCGCGACTGCTGGTCTGGCAAGCCGCCTACCTGCTCGACCAGGGAGAAGACGCGATGTCGTACGCCCTAACTGCAAAAGCGTTTGCACAAGACGTAGCCATGAGAGTAACTACCGATGCAGTGCAAGTGTTTGGCGGTTACGGATACACCAGGGAATACCCAGTAGAGAAGCTTATGCGCGATGCGAAACAGTATCAAATTGCCGAAGAGAGCTCTATCCAAACCAAGGTTGCTCTTGCGAAATCTCTTGTTTTAGCGACCTAGAGTCGTTTTTCAAATCTCATGAAAGAGAAGATACAGAAAGGCTGCCTCCTCGTAGTGAAAGTGCCTCCTTACTACGAAAAGGAGTATTACTATCAGGTCACGAGCGCTGGTGAGAAATTGATTCGAGCCGACCTGTATCACTCGCCCACGGTGAAGAAATCCTGGTCCGTCAAAGAGCTGGAAACGTTGATAAGCATGGGAATCGTACGCCTCGCTCGAGATGATGAGCGCCCTCAAGGCAGCGCCGAGGTACACAAGGTCTGAAAGCTCAGCCCTTGGCAGCCGGCTTCTTCTTTTTCTTCTTTGCTTTCTTGAGCTTTTGATCCTGGGGAGTCTTGGCAGAAGACGCAGCCCCCTGCGTTGTCTTCGGAGGCTCCACAATTACCACTTGATTACTATTAGTCAGCTGCTTTATCTGCGGCATTCCAGCAGTTTTTTCGTTAATGAACCGCTTAATCTTGTCGAAAGGAATTCGAGTCTCTGTGAATTTGCCGGGGAAAGCAGTTTCCTACGTGAACTGCAAGGCCGCATAAAATAGCCCGGTTGCGATAAAGAGATAAACCCCGTTGATAAATACAAACCGGCTACCACGCTCAAAATCGTGA
>CAZISK010000884.1:0-3728 GCA_964541355.1 uncultured Candidatus Obscuribacterales bacterium | reverse complement strand
CGGCGGGGTACATCACTAGGGAGGCACGGCCGGAGTTCTACTCGGTAATGGATGCTGCTAACGTTGATTTGAAGGCGTTTACGGAGCATTTCTATCAGCGCCTCACCCTCTCCCATCTAGAGCCTGTGCTTGAGACATTGAAGTGGCTGAGGCATGAGAGCGACGTTTGGTTTGAAATTACCAATCTAGTCATTCCGGAGGAGAACGATTCCGTAGAAGAGATTACCCGCATGTGCGACTGGATCGCGGAGAATTTAGGCGATGATGTTCCCTTGCATTTCACTGCATTCCATCCGGACTTCAAACTGATGAACAGACCGCCTACGCCGCCTGAGACTTTGCTCAGAGCCCGGCAAATAGCTATTAGAGCCGGTCTGAAGCATGTCTACGTCGGCAACGTCGATGATGTCAAACATCAGAGCACGTACTGCTCTTCCTGTGGCGAGCTTCTCATCGAGCGGAACTGGTATGAGCTTGGCAAGTTTGCCATCAAGGATGGCAGATGTAGCAAATGTAATACTGAAGTTGCCGGCCTGTTTGAAAATGAAAGAGGCAACTGGGGTCGCAAGCGTTTGCCGCTGTCTTTCGGCGGTCCAGCTCGTTTGATCTGACAGTATCGCTCGAGCGAAACAAGCCCTAAAATGGTTATGGGCAGTTAGAAGGAGTATCGATGTTAAATAAGGTCGTAACAGCAACCGCAATCGCTCTTTCTATTGGTGTCGCGGGCGCGACCGTCAGACCCGACATGGTTCTGGCTCTCGATAACGCACAGTTGATTGCCCAGACCGAAGGGGCTCCCACTCCGCAAGCGGCTCAACCTGCTCATGAGACGGCTCAACCTGGTGTCACGGGCACTGCCCCAGCTGCCGAGCCGCAAGCCGGTGCCGAAGCTGCTCAGGGCGCCGACACCCCGGACGTCAGCGTCAACGAGATCCTCGAGGATCAGCAGGTCGCTCATGACAAATATGTGGTCGACCGATTTTTGCTTGGCGTCTCGGTAGTTTTCGCTCTTATAGCTGCGGCCTTGCTGTTCAGCCTGCCGCCGAAGCAACGTGAACAGAAGGAATAAAACAGACATGGTAGTGGAAAGCATTATCATGTTTATAATGGGTGCCATTTTTGTATATGGCGGTGGAGCCTTGACCTATCAGGCTTTCGATGATGCCAAGAATGTTTTGGAATCTTCAATATTTGGACTCGGAATCGTCGCTGTCGGTCTCACCCTAATTGTCTGGGCTTTCGCCGGACCTCCCGGCTGAGGTAAACTATCAAAGTCTTTTTGCATAGACTTGATTTGAGCTCAGAGGGGTGTGCGCAATGAATTGGACCGGTCGTAAAGGCATGAGTGCCCTATTGGCATTGACTGTGTGTGTTTTTGTGCCTGGCGCAGCTTTTTGCCAACAACAGTCAGGCAGCGCCGAAGTAGAAGCTCAGGAAGTGGAGAGCAAGAAGCCTGAATCAGATACTAAGAGTTCCAGGACTGACTCCGACAGTCAGACAACAAAAACCGACAGCGATAGCGCTAAGAAAACCGAAAAAGAGAAAACCGTAACCATCAAAGAGCAGAAGGGTAGCGGCGATGGACGTCAAGGCAATTGGAAACAGTCGGCCCAAGGATCTCCGTCTCTCAAATCCGCTCGTAAGCGCGTCGAAGACAATCCAAACAGTGCGGACGCACACAGCGATCTCGGCTGGGCTCTGCGTCAGCACGAGCATCTTAAAGAAGCTGAAAAAGAGCTTCGTAAAGCGCTCGAGCTGGACGATTCGATTCCATGGGGTCATTCCAATTTGAGCGTTGTCTTGCTTGATTCGAAGAGAGTCGACGAAGCCGTGAAAGAGGCGGAACGCGCTGTATCAATCGACGATAAGTCGCCTATCTACAGAGTTGTTTATGGCAATGCTCTTGCTGCAGCTGGAAAGCTCGATGATGCCGTGAAGCAATACAACCAAGCGATCGCGCTTCGGGCAGACTACGAGAATGCCCTCTACAACCTGGGCCGTGTTCTACACATGCAAGGAAAGAATGCCGAGGCCAGTGCGGTTCTCAGTCAAGCACTGAAATTGGATCCCAATGATAATCGCGTTCTGCAGATGCTGGATAAGCTCATTCAGTAGTTTGAACTGCACGCCTTGCTAATGATGCAGAGCGCCAGAGTTGGTGCCATGAATTGGGTGCTGGTGGATTTTTGCTGGCCGCTATGACGCGCACTCGGTAGTATCGCAGGTGGTGCATGCCCCGGCCTCGGTTTTGTCGTGGAAGCGGATATCCAGGCCGACTCGAATCGGCATTACGCCAAAACAGATTTTTTCTGATATTGGGGGTTGTCAACGGAGGGGCGGGGGGTTATAGTCAATTAGCGAGCTGGGTTTACCTTCCCCGATTAGTAGGCCTTAAGGTGTGAACATGCCCCAAACCAGAGGACAACGCTTTGAGCGTTTATCACTGTCTATTGCTCTTATTTCCTCGTTCCTTGTGTCAGGCGTTTTAAGCACTCCCGGTTTCTGTCAGTCGAAAGAAACCAATGAAGGAGTGACGGTCCAGAAAAATGCCGACGGTACAGTCGACGCCTATGACGCCGGCGAGACGGTGCAAGCGGATGACGGTGGCGGCGGCTCGGAAACGTACACGGAGCCGGGCGACGGACGAATTCATTATCGCCCCGGCACCAGTCCATACGAAAAAAAATATTCCGACGGCACAACGGTCAGGCGCAACTCCGACGGATCAATCGAGACCTGGGACGCAGGTGAAACACACCACTGGACAGAAGGGGGCGCACCAAGCTCCTCGAAAAAGAGGACGGTGAAGCGCGCGAAGTCATCTCACGCGAAGACCACCTCGTCAGTAAAAAAGAAAGCGAAGTAGAAGCTGTTAGGAGGCCACGAGAGAACGATCAGGCCTGGCAATGGTCAACGTTCAAGGCGGAGATCCGAATTCGCTTCCCCAACGCTGAGGACCTCAACGTTCAAGTGCGAGAAGGTCTACGTTGAGGAAACATCTCAACCTCGAGGCGTACATTGGTGATGGAAATGCTCGAAACGGGCATGTTTGCGAGCGCCGGCGCTCTTCGGCATCGAGCATGATCATGAACGATCAAGTCGACAGAATGAAGCATCGACTTGCACAAAAAACAGCAAAAGCAAAAGAAGGAGCGCGTCCGCCCCTGTCTTTCGCGTGTGCCCGAGTCGGACCAAGTCTATAACTGGGCTGGACCAATGAAGATTACTTGAGGTAATTTCAGAAGCCCAACTAGTTTCGTTATGCTTATTCTGCCAGTCAGTGTGAATTTGTTGCCTTCGACGTTGACGCTGGAAAGCCCTTCCAGCCCGGCTTTTTGCAATGCTGCCAGAAGCGTTTTGCTTTCCTCTGAGAGCGTCAACTTGATCGCTACTTTTCCGCCTTCGATGCTCAAGCCTTCGAGCTTGGGACCTCGAGTCTTGAAGCGCATCTCCAGATTGCGCAGAGCCGGATCAAGTTTCGATGTTGTAGCGGATTCTTCATCCTGGTCGAGCTCCTTTTTGTCGACCGATAGCATGTTCTGATCGTCCTTCTGAGCGAGGCTTTCGCGGTACGCTACGGTAGGTTTTGCTTTGAACGCTTCCAGATGTTTGCCCATGACTACGCCAGGCAATGCTGGTGAAGGTGCATTCGTCGGAGAACCCATGGCTCCTACATAAGGTACGACTAGGGCTTGGTAGGCTCTCGAGCCGCCCTTGAACGCACCTGG
>CAZISK010000883.1:0-3755 GCA_964541355.1 uncultured Candidatus Obscuribacterales bacterium | reverse complement strand
CACGTCGACCTGTACGGTCTCAATGACGACGACACTCACGACAAGTAAGCCGAAACCGGTGCAACCGGCTCGGATATACCGGGAGAGCCGGTTGCTGCACTGACGGATGCCCCTCCTGTCAGTACCGCTGCCGGTGCGCGACGACAGGCTGGCGAAGCAATTCGCCGCCTGTCTCTCGTTGTTTGCTCCCATGACTAAGCAGGGGTTACTCGAAAGGCATCAATCGGCAAAATATTCAATGCGTTGAATCGACGCACCACCACGAAAGGAGCGAGAGATGATTATCTACTCGATCGGTCCGAACGACTTCGTTGAATCCATCGGTTTCGACGATACTATCGAAGACATCGGATGGTACAACAAGCTGGATACATCCAACCTGCTCTGGATGATCATCTGGTACTTCGAGGAACACTTTGAGGGCTACGGAGAGCTGGCCGCCATGAGCGCTGACGGAAAACTGCGCTGCTACAACATCTCCCATTGCCACGGCATGTCCCCGGTCATGAGTTGGGCGAACGAGGCGGTCGTTCTCACGGTGGATGAGTTCGTCAGTGGCGGAGCCAGAGTGTCCGGCATCGACAAAGCCAGTCTCCCGCTGCGAGAGGCTGTGCGGCTCATGGTCGCCGGCCAGGCTCCCAGCGTGCAGCCGCAGGAGTTTGTAGAAATTTGAGCCATTGCGAAATTGCCACCACGTCAAAATCTGAGTTGTGGAGGGTCGAGAGCGGTAACGCTCTCGACCCTCCGGTGAAAACGGCTTGAATAGCCTGATATGTAGAGATGACAATCTTTCTTTGTTTGATACCACTCGCAACTAATTTATATAGTAACAAAAATATTGAATGCAGAAAAACCGCTCCTGCTGCGGCTCTCGGTTGTCCGAAAGCCGGACGAAAAGATGCAATGCCGTTATGCTGATGCAAGGCGGTCTATGCTAAGCCATGAGGGAATCGCAATCTCGGCGTTCCTTGAGGCGTCGAGAAAAATCCGTCACAGCGCATAGGAGTTTGTCTCCCACGCGTTCGGAAATTAATACAGATGGTGGTGACTTGGCACGACTATGCACGGTCGTGGAGATGTGTTTATTTACTTGCTGTTTCGAATTCTGCGGATGACCGGGACTGCGGCCGCGAATGGATTTCTTCGATTCAAACTCCGCTAGTACACGAATTCGGTAAATGCATCATCGATGCGTATCGTTAGCAAATCATGAAGATTACCTCGGTTGCAAAGCGGGTGAGCTAAAGTGGGATCTCAGAGAAAAATATCAAAGCGGCACCTGCGATCTGTCACAGGGTACGCCTCTTTGTTTGGCTCAAAATTTTTATTCCGGGAGGGAGAAAAATGACTCAATTCCACCCGCAAGAATTGGTGCTGTTCGCACTTTTGATTTTGCTAGAAATTGCCCTGTCCGTGGACAACCTCGCCGGAATGCGAGAGATGTTGGCAAATTTACCGGAGCGGCTGAGATTCAGAACCAGCATGCTGGCGTCGATCACCGGTCTTGCTGTGCGGATAGCGCTTGTCGTCATTCTGGTTCATCTTAGCAAGCTTCTAGATCCGCTTTTCGTTAATACCATATTCGGTTCCGGTCGAGTTGCCTTGCTAGCGGTCGGAGGAGGCTTTCTCGTAATCAAAGCAACCGGCGATTTGCGTCAGCATCTCGACAAAGGAAGCAACCCTGTTTTGACAGCTCGTTTGAGAAACAACATGCCATCTCTTGGTGAAATCATAATCTATGATGCGCTCTTGTCCATCGATTCGGTGGTTGCGGCCCTGGCTCTGGCCAACAATCTTCCACTGGTGCTGGCAGCGATGATGGTGGCACATGTGATTCTAAACATATTTTGGAAGCAGATAGACAACTTCTTTGTCTGTCGTCCTCAGCTCATGACGCTCACACTTTGCTTTTTGCTCGTGCTCGGCTTTGTCTCGCTGGTGCGAATCATGGGCATGGTATTGGCCGAAGAGACGCTTATCATCGCACTGGGCTTCGGTCTTGCTGTTGAGCTTCTTAACGGGAAAACTGTGGAGCCAACGTCGCGGTTGACTAAGACTGTTGGACCCAGAGTGCCGAGGCAAGAAGAAACGACCTCTCCCACGCGCTATCCGATCGGTGTCGCTGAGAAACTGCCGCAGCTAAAGGAGGAAGTTGAGCTATTCGTGCCCCAAACGTGTGTGACGTGCAACAGCACAACCTTCTCGGCATTCTCCTTCTGCATGTCTTGCGGCTCGTCGGTTAGTGCCGAGGCTCATGCATAACGCGCAGCAAAGGAATTGATTTCAGCCGATCTGCCGCCGGGCAAAACAGAACCAAAGCAAATGCGGAGTACCGATTCAGCTAGGCGACAGAGCCTCTCAGAAAGCGCGAATCGAGCTCGTAGGTAGAGATCAATTCGCAGCCGGTTTCTGTAATCAAAACCTGCTCTTCCAGTTTGACACCATCCTTGCCACCACGTTTTCCTGCATAAAATTCTACGCAGAGCATCATTCCAGGCTCTAGTGCGCCTTCTGGAATGACTGATTCACCGACGTGATTCAGGGCGTGGCGGTATGGAAGGAACGGCGGTTCGTCATCCATGCCGATGCCGTGCAGCATGCAGGAGTATGCCAGTTGCTCATAGTCGGGCGAGAACGATGGCGACTTCAGGCAGATGTCGCGATAGGCTACGCCGGGTTTGAGCATGTCGATGGTGGAGTGAATGAAATCGTATGCTACTTTGTAGTTCTCACGCTGTTCGTGATTGGTTCTGTCGCCGCAGACGAAAGTTCTAGAGAAATCGCAGAGGTAGCCTTCGGGTCCGATCATGTCGGTATCAATGCCGACCACGTCGCCCGGCTCCACTTGCCTGTAACCGGCTTCGTTGAACCAGGGATTGGTATTAGTGCCGGTGGCAAGCAATCGAGTGCTGGAGTGCTCTGCTCCGTGTGCCAGCATGGTGCCGTAGAAGACTGCAAGAAGCTCGTTCTCCGTGATGCCGGGCTTGATCGCGCGCTCCATGTCAGCTACGGCTAAATGCGCCACTCTGTATGACTCGCGAAGTAACGTGATCTCTTCCGCCGTCTTGATCAAACGCGCCTGTTGCATGACCTCGTCGGCATCGCAAACTGTGATGCCGGCTTCCTCAAGTGCTCGGAATCCGTAAAAATCGATCGTGTCGATGCCGAGGCGCGGAGAGAGTCGCGTGCCGTGATTGGCTTTCAATAGCTCCAGGAGATCGGACGCCCAGTCGTTGGCTCGATTTACCGCTTCGTGCTGGGAGAAGCGATACTGCCAGGTCTTGGCGACGCGAGCGTTGGGCCAGACTCGCTCAGCGCGGAACAAGGCATGACCATACTCGAAGAGAGTCGGATCGCCGGAGACGGGAACGAAGGCATAGCGCGCCATATTGACGGAGGTCCAGGAATGCATGACGGAAATACCGGTCGCATAGCGGATGTTGACTGGATTGAGCAACAGCAATCCGCCGATTTCTCGACGAGCCATTTCGCGCTGCACATTGGCGAGCCGGTCGCGACGAAGGATTTCAAAGTCGACGCCGGCTGGTTCTGCCAGAGTTCGGGTCTCCGGTTTCAACAGTGTGTGGATCATGACAAAACGTCCAGAGGGGTGAGTGGGTTATGGGGCGGGGCTAGTTTAGCATTCAATTAGTTTTGATATCTGGAAAAAGTTAAAGGTTGGACTGATACGAGCTCCGAAATCAATGAGCACAAGGCGGATTCACGAGTTTCAGACGGCGTGGACGAACGCATTC
>CAZISK010000882.1:0-3756 GCA_964541355.1 uncultured Candidatus Obscuribacterales bacterium | reverse complement strand
GGAGATCTGCTTAGTGGCACTATCTACGATACCAGAACCGGTGCTGGCTGACTTGCGGACTTCTCCACGAAGCCAGGCTACCCCGTAATAGAGGTCTTCCACGACATCACGAGCACGCTCTTTCACTGAATCGATACGACTGCCGCGAGAGGAAGGATCTAAGACGGGATCAGAACCACGTTCGTTCAATTCCTTGTAACTGCCGAGATCGTGCAAAAGATACAGTGAGTTGATCAGTTCTAGCTGAACCTTCTCACTATAATCTCGAGGCGTCGGCTCGAATCGAAAATATGGAGAATCTGGTCGCAACGCCAGAGCTTCATTTTGAGCTTCTTTTGTCAATTGCGCTCTGAAGAGGGCAGCTGCCCGCTGCGGCGTGATCACAGTATTGTCAGCTGGTTGTGTACCGGATGACGAACTCTTACCAAAGTCACGATCCGTCAATGAATTGACGGCTTTGATCAAATGCATGCGAGCCTCACCCGGCATATCGCTGGGCATCGAGTCGAATGCCAACACTACAGCAGCACGAAGCAATCGCTTGTCTTTGACAACATCGCTATTTGCGTCCGCCGAAACCTCGGCTAGCCGGGCAAGCTTCTTGGCCGCGAAAGTTCTAAAGAGCGCTTCATCATCCTGTTTAATCAGATTTTGACCGGCATCTCGACTCAGATGCAAAAGCGTATGTATAGCCATTTGTTGATCACGTTCCGACAGTTGCTCGAAGTTGCTCATCTCCTCCAACTGTTTATCTCTGCTGATCTCCAGCTTGAGCTCCTCATAGTCTTGACTGGTGCCAAAACCGAAAAAGTCCCGAGCCGATTTCCATCCTAACCAGCCGCCTGAGTTGGCTTCTTCAGTAGTACGGGCCGCGTCCTGCTCAATCGCGCGCTTGTCCAGGTAATGGAAGGGACTGTCCAATAACCACTCCTGAATCTCCATTTCACTGACATCAACGAAGTCGATGGAGCGCAAGTCATTGACATAGACGCTGGCCTCGACCTGTGTGCGGAACGATTCCGGGTTACTGTAAGAAAGAGACTCTTGACCTATTTCGAACAACGTAGCAACTGCAAGCGGATCGGATTCGGTCCTGAGCAGATGCTCGACGTTAAGGTTAGGTAGACCACTCTTCTCGAACTTCTCAGGCGACTCCCGGAAAATAGATCTTTCCGTTATCGAGCTCAACGCTTGAATAGCACGTGCACGTACGTATTGGTCCTTCTCACCAGGAGCCAATACTTTGGCGATAGTTCTAAGATTCGAATCACGCGAACCTGGTCCAAACTTTTCCAAACCTTGAATTGCCGCGACTCGCATGACGCCAAGACTACCCCAACCCTCCCGGTTTAGAAGCATCTCCTGTAGCGACTGCTCCACCATTCGCTTTTCGTCCTGGTACTGTGACTGGTTCGAGGCGTTGTCACTATAGTTGATACCAGGAAACACCTTGCCGAGATTCTCAATGACTTGCATCTTCGCAACATAGGAATCAGCGTTCCCCTTACGCGCGCTGTCGCTCTCAACGCGACTGTCGAAGCCGATTTCCATTATCAGCCTGGCAGAAGTTCGCAGACCAGCCCTTTGATCTTCATTGAGTAGATTTCTACGATCGGCAAGCATCATAACGGCATCGGCCGTGACACTAATGTCAGGTTTTTGGTTGTGCAGGCGTGACGGTGACGGCCATTGCTCATCAGGTATGTCAATTGCTGAGACGAGCGCAGCATTAATCACTTGAGTGTGGTTGCTTTCGCCCACACCACCTTCAAGATAGGAAAGCGCTCTGGCGGCACGAATCTTCTCTTTTCTCTGGGCATCGAACTGCGTCAGCGATTCCCTGTCGGAAAACTGGTAACTCGGCAATGGCAGTTCGAGAGTCTTCTTCAAGTCGGCGATGAGGTTATCATGAAACTTGCCTGACTCAGAGCCTCCATCATAACTCTCGAGAGAAACAGCACCACCGCTCCGCGCTTCACCATCCAGCTCCCGTCCGTGTTCATAGAGCAATGCAGCGGCAAGCGCTCGCGTATCCGCGTCATTATGTTGCTTAGCAATCGTCGCGATTTGCTGTTTCAAATGACTCTCAGATAGACCAAAACTGTCGGCATTTTTCTGCTCTCTCTCCTCGACACTCATAGCCGGATCAGTCTCTTCGACATGCTTGAGCATTAGCGCACCAGCCAATTGCTTCGCCGCCTTCTCACGAATAGCCCGATCTGACTTGCTATTGTTAATGACATCCAGCAGCGTCCCTGCGTAACGACCGATCGGCATCGCGCCGGAGCGGAAGAGAGCATCAGCAGCGGTCATCTGAGTCCCGGGATCAGCAGCATCGAGAGCAGCATCTCGCAGTGCACGAACGACGTCACGGGTGGTGACCTTCTGCTCTACCGTCTCAGCCGGAAGTACTTGAATATCAACGCCGCCTAGCACCTTTGCGCCACTAATCGCTGCGTCAGAGAGACGCTTCATCACACCATCGGATTCCTCCTTGTCCTTGACCGAATGAGCGTTGGCATCGTCTTCTTTCTGGCCCCTTCCAATCCTCATCGTCGGAAGACCCGGTTTGTACAGAAATGAAGACTCAGCGATTTTGGCGTCTCGTTTTACCAAGACGCCGTCTTCAGGTAACTTCCCATCCTTTTGCGCCAGGTACAGAAGGCTTATTGCGACAGCGACCTTCTCTGTTTTGCTGGTAGTGACTTCCGGTGCGAGATCACCAGGTCTTGCACGTCGAGCCGAAGCGCTCTTTAGCGGTAGCCATTGACCGGCGTACTGTTGATCGCGCCATTCGTTGAGCGCGGCGGCGCTAGGGTGAAACATCTGCAGATATTTAGCTGCCAGTTCGGTCTGCTTTCCCTCGGTCAACGAGGCTAACGACTCATCGAAGATTCGACGGGCAGCGGTATCATTTATAGTATCACCGTACACAGCGAACACTTTCTCGACAGATTGACGTGCACCGACAGGTGGATTGGACGCGGTCGCCTGGCCAGTCAGCTCGCTCTCTATTGGAGAGCCCCTATCCTTCAATCCGCGATCCAGATATCGCGATGGAGCCTGACCCCGCATGCGCTCGACATGGTGCAAGGCCTCCGTACCCATAAGCGGTAGCCACACACCATCGGCAGCACCAAAGACATAACGCATCGCAGATTCTGTGCGCCTCATAGCGTTGGAAGCTTCGATAATCTTCGCTACCTCAGCCGCCTTAGCGGTCTCGAACAGAAGCTTGCCACCGCTAAGCGCTGCGATTCCTTGTCGACCCAACCCTTGAGTGACGTCTGCGATCATGGCGACGTGACGAGCATACCGAACGGTCTCGCCGGTGACGCCCATCTGACGGAAGGCAGGATCAAGAAGCCCGCCGACGCCCAGGATAATACGTCCGCCGTTGACTACTGCCATGGAGGTTGACTTGGCTGCTAGCGAGGCGCCGAATCCAATACCACCGGTAGCGATCATGCCGAAATCGAGAGCGGCACTTCCAAACTTGGATCCATGATGGAAAAAGGCCTGTATCGTTTGGAACTCCCTTATCCTGTCCGCGCGAATTACCTGCTCTCGACCGGTCTGACCTTGAGCAACAATGTATTGATCGAATTTCAGTTGTCGTTTGTCGCTGGTGTCTGCCTGCAAAATTCCAAACCAGTGCTGATAGTTGACAGCATGATCCTGATAATACGTCTTGAAGGACTCGATATTCACGTATTCACCGGAATCGGTCACGCTGAACTTTTGATTGATGTAATC
>CAZISK010000881.1:0-3761 GCA_964541355.1 uncultured Candidatus Obscuribacterales bacterium | reverse complement strand
ATCGCCGAAATGAGAGAGCCTGCCAACTTCAACATCGTCAACTCTGTCTCCACGACAAATCATGCCAAAAGCTTCGAGGTCGACGGCGGAGATTTAGACTATTGCGCGAGTGAGGGAGGCCAGTTTTCATCACGAAACTCAATATTTTGATTTAACGGTGAGTCTGGAAACGTGCAGTAGGAGAGGCTCGGGCATTTACATTCGTTGCCCCTGATCAATATCCCCCAAAAGTGTGATTGTCAAAAAGCTCTGGCTGGTTGGTAATGAAAATCAGTCATCTCTGATTTTTTCAATTCTTGCCGGGTACTATTGCGTCCCGGGGAGGTTACCATGGACAGATTGCGTAAATGGATAGCACGGTTATTCAATCGTGCCACCCGACCCGCTTCTACAACTGCGGAATCGAAATTTGAAGCTACAGAAGCTGTAGCACAAGTCCAGGAGGCTTTGCAGAAAGGTGAGGAAGGCCCACGTGTTGCGGATTTAGATCCCAACCCTAAATCATTGCGGAAGACCTTAAATGATGTGCCGATCCTTTCCGATCCCGTCCCTCTTCCTCACAATAGAGATCGTCACTGGTTCGACGGCAAAAGCTACCACGTGAATCAGAAAGCTCCGACGAATACATGGAACAGGCTGGAGGCCTTCTTGTCTACGACCGATCCGGAGACGCTGACGAAGCTCGATCCCAGTTGGAATAAGCGGCTTGATGAGCCGTTGGAAGACGATAGACCGATGCCGAAGAGACCTCAGCCGGACATACCTGCTATTCGACCTTTTCCTAAGCTGGAGAATGTCGAGCATATTACCTTGCCGAGGATTTCTGAGACCCTTCCTTAAGCGGCTAATAGTCTCACATGTCTGCGAGAGTTGCAATCGAAGATCGTCAACAGCCGGTAGAGTATTGATGAGCCACTTGCTTCACAAGCTTGCCCGGTTTTGCCTTGGAGGACAGGAAAAGAGTTACGTCGCTCACATTGTAGTTGGTAGTGGTGTCCATAATTAAATCCATTTTGCCATCGCCGTCCAGATCACCGCACCACATCAGGGATGGCGATGTGTCGATGGAAATTTGGCGCGAATAGACGAGTTGTTGTTTGACGCCACCACTTTCAAGAGTTATTGAATAGTCGGAGTAATATTCTTTGTCCTTTTTCTTTCCTTTGATAATAAGGTTTGCTTCGGCGTTGCCTACGTTCAACTTCAGATGATAATTAATTTGAAGGTGCTCCTTCTTGTTGACACGGCTGGTGATAACCGGACCCGCCTCGAGTCCGGGTATTCCGCTAAAGAGATACGTGGGCTTCTCTTTGCCGGGTACGGAGATGCGCTTCCCCGTCTTGGCTTTTGGGTCTTCATCGATAATCTCATCACGTACTCGAGTGATCGACACTTTCGTAGGCTTGAGGACAAATTGTCCGTCCTTTTGCGGAAAGAGACCCATCCATTCAGACTTGGTCGACGCGGTGACTTCATCGCCGTGGTAGTCATGCAATTCGAGAATGCTAGATGCGTGTGCAACCGGCGAGAAAAACAAAGCTAAGGTTGTCGAACACAACACAGCGATATTCGGTTTCATTCGATAGTCCCTGTACTTGCCAGCGAACTTCAACATTCTACCGCCTTGTGAAGCGGTAATGGAGAAACGCAGGTAATACAGTGGTACGACTAAGAATACTAACTAAAATTCAAGTCATCTCCACGTGAAATAGTTAGCAAAGATCAATTTACATTTTCGTACATTCGCACCAAATACAGTGCACATTCCTTTGTGGAAATTCCATGAAAACCAGCTCGCCGGTCTTTTGCATTTGAAAACAGTGAATACACGGTCTATCTTCACTCAGCGTGACAATGTAGTGCTCGCATGAATCGGACGTGCAGCAACGAGCGGTGGATTCAAGATATTGTGTTACCGACTTCGCGGACTCCGGCGCAGTGGAGATCTCATGCAGTAGCTTCCAGAACTCCGCCAGGATGTGCGGAGCCAATGGCCGCGGCATCTCTGCGATGCGCTTAAGGCGTCGGACAATACCGCTATAGGAATCGAAGTGAAGGAGCTCGCCATTGCCTTCTTGTTGATGCGATTGGCGCTGTTGAAGACATCTGAAGCATCGCTTGTTGCGACCGACCGGATCGAACTCGATCTGCTCGCCAGCAATGAATCCACGACCACACTTGCAAACCCCGCGATATCTCGCATACATTACTTTTGGGGTTACCTGCGCGGTATTGTCCCGCTGTCTCAGCATCCTTCATTACCTCGCAAAAACATTGAACTCGCCTTACGTAATTCATTATCGCGATCGTCACCGCGAAATATCCGCAGTCAAGAATTGTTTTTGAATCTTTTTTTGTGTGCTGTTTTACTCGTCTTAAGAATGGCAATTCATAATGATTTCAATGGAGTGGCGTTTCGACTGCAATATTTCCGCAGTCAGAATTTTTGTTGCGAGTAGATTTATTTTCGATGTGTTTCGACTGCAATATATCCGCAGTCTGGAATTCTTGACGCGAGAAATTTCCCAATGCGAATCGGCTGCGGACAATAATATTCATTGCAACCAACCTCTCTTCGAAAGACTTCTCGATCCTGAACACGACTGTTAGGTATCCGCAGTCGGAATTTTCATTGTTGAGCAAATTCATCTGGCGTTGACGAACTTATGAGTTTTTCGATCACGATCCTTTTATATGCAGCCAGTGTGGAGAGAATCCAAAGAGATACCAATCTCATCTCGTTGATCTAGTTTGCGATCTCCTGACAACGGATTGCCATGGCTTTCAATTCTCTGCAAGAAAGCGTTTCCAGGCTATTCCCCTCCACGGATTAGAATATGCAACAAAAAGGTTGCGTATTGTCTTTTCATTGGTACAATATGCAACCTGGAGGATGCATATTATGGAAAACAAAATCGAAAAGTCAGTTGAATTGAAGGCGCCCGTGTCTCGCGTTTGGCGTGCCCTTACCGATTACCGCGAATTCGGACAATGGTTTTGTGTCAAAATCGAGTCGCCGTTTGTGTCTGGGCAACCATCAATTGGTCAGTTAACATTCCCTGGTTATGAGCATCTCAAGTGGGAAGTAGTTGTGCAAAAGATGGAGCCAGAGCACCTGTTTTCGTTCACATGGCATCCATATGCCGTCGATACTGAGGTGGATTACTCCACGGAGGTGCCGACATTGGTGGAGTTCAGGCTGGAGCCGATTGCCAACGGTACTCGGCTTACTGTCGTTGAGTCCGGATTTGACAAGATTCCAGAGGATCGACGCTTTGAGGCATTTCGCATGAATGAAGGTGGTTGGGAAGATCAGCTTGGCAGTATAGAAAAGTATGTCCGGGAAAACGCGCACGTCAGCACCTAAGCATGCGGAAGTTTTTGCTGCGCTCGGAGACGAGACGAGACTGACTATTGTCAAAAGACTCAGCAATGGTCAGCCGCTTTCCATCGCTCATCTGACGAAAGGAACAGAACTTACTCGACAGGCGGTTACGAAGCATCTAGTCGTTCTAGAGAATGCGGGTGTTGTGCGGAGCGTTCGCTCAGGTCGCGAAAATCTGTTTGTGTTTAACCCCAGACCACTAAAGGATTTGCAGGAGTATCTAGAGGTGGTCTCCGGGCAATGGGATGATGCGCTTTCCAGACTCAAGGCCTTCGTTGAGGACGGAGACTGACGAAATTTCTCCCGAGTATGGTCACTGGTGACCAATCGAAAGAATGTAGATCGGCTTTTCAGATTTAATCACTTGAAAACCGTC
>CAZISK010000880.1:0-3762 GCA_964541355.1 uncultured Candidatus Obscuribacterales bacterium | reverse complement strand
GCTCCGATGGGCACGGTGGTTCTGTGGGGGCTTGTTGCTGGAACCATTCTTGCTCTTCTAATTATTCCTGTAATGCACAGCCTCGTGGATGACTTATCTGACTGGGTGCGCCGAAAGACAGAGAAGCCAAACCAGGGAGGTACTTCATAGATGTCGCAAGTAAAAAAACAAAAATCGTCTAACTCAAGTGTTCAACAAACGGATAGTTCTTTGAAGCGTTGGGCTGTCATACCCGCAGAGGATATCTTGACTCAGTTGGACACCAACATTTCAACTGGACTGAACCAGGAACAAGTTCGACGGAATCAACAACAATACGGTTACAACGAGCTGACCACCAGGAAGGCGATTTCCGCATTTGAGATTCTGGTGAGAGCGTTGCAGCAATCACACTCTTGTAGGATTTGAAAAGATCCGTTTTGATCATGAAGGGTCGAATAGAGTATAGCGAACAAGCTGGCGCGGTGATGAAGAGTACACGTGATGCTGAGAAAGAGGCTTTCTGGCGAGATGCCCATCGAAGGCACGCGGAGAGCGGACTATCTCAACGCCAATTCTGCGCGCAAGAGGGATTGAATGACAATACGTTTTCTTCGTGGAGGAAAACGCTCAAAGACCGCGACGCCGAAGGAACAGCGCTGAGAAGATCGAAGAGAAGAAAGAGAACGCGGAACAACTTGCCAGCAAAGACAGCGGATGTTTCCTTCGTACCACTCGTTCTTGCGAGTACGGAGCCGCGATCTACGCCCCAAGGTCCAGTAGCAGAGATCAAACTTCCTGGCACTTCGATCACTGTTTTCGCCGGCGCCGATCTGGAAACACTGCGAGCCATCATGGCTGCCCACCGGGAGTGCTGGTATTGATTTCTCCAAACGACAGCAGAATTTTTTTGTGCACTGAGGACACTGACATGCGAAAGAGTTTTTCTTCTCTTTGCGGTATTGTCCGTCGCGGTATGAACCTTGATCCCATGTCTGGCTACTTGTTTGTGTTTAAAAACAAGAGGGCCGATCGTATCAAACTACTGTACTGGGATCGGGATGGGCTGGCTATCTGGTACAAGATGCTTCAGAAAGGTACATTCAAATTTCCAAATTTGACGAACATTTCCTCAGCCGGCCTTGAAATTGATGCTTCGACTCTTCGCCTGATTCTAGATGGAATTGACCTCCGCAGCATAAAAAGACAAAAGCGATTTCAATATTCCACGAAAGTAGGAGTTGATTTTGATCTTCCTCCCGAATTGATTAGAGGCACTTCCGAGCCCCGTGACGAAGCCTCTCCATTCAGTTAGGGCTGTCCGCATAACACTAGATGTAGTGAACTGCCTAAAAACGCATTTTTAAAGTCTTCTCGCGATGGGGACACTAGATGTAGTGCCTGGTGCATGTTGTCATAAGCGAAATTCCTGCGCCCTTCACCCTGGTGGATGTCAACGAACAGCCCACAGAGGCAGTTAACGCGAAGTCGTTGCTTACGCAACATAATACATATTCTAAGACGCTCAAAACAAGCATGAAATGACCATACCCTAATCTCAAATGAGTGATACTACTCATGGTGCATACTGTATAATATAGTCGTAGCTTTTGGAAACTTTGATGCCGAAGAAACCGCACGAAAATGCAGATCTCCCTGACGATGTTGTTGCATGCCACAACCTGATAAAAGTACTTCTCGACCGAGTTGCAGAACTGGAAAAACAACTTAGTCGTCGGAACAGAGCTACTTACGGGAGAAAGTCCGCCAAGGTTGATGCCACTCTTCTTACTGGAACGGGGAAGGACGTCCACGATCAAACAACATCCGAGCTTGA
The DNA here is from genome assembly GCA_964541355.1 of uncultured Candidatus Obscuribacterales bacterium. Taxonomy (GTDB): domain Bacteria; phylum Cyanobacteriota; class Vampirovibrionia; order Obscuribacterales; family Obscuribacteraceae; genus JADYXR01. The sequence continues at coordinate 1,946 of CAZISK010000880.1, read as the reverse complement.
TGAAGAAGCAGACCGTTTGAATGTAGCCACGAACAAAAGGCACGGCGGTGGACGCTCTGCGCCACCATCGTCCATTTCTACTCGCGACATTAAACATCATCTCGATCCAAGTGAGATTTCGTGCCCATGCTGCGGAGAACAGAGGGAAATAATCGGCTTCGAAGTATCGGGGCAGATCGAATTTGTAAAGGCAGTCTACGAATGCGTTCGCCATGTCATGCTCAAGTACGCCTGCAAAACTTGCAAAGGGCAAGTTGTAACAGCGCAAAAACCATACCAACCGATCGACAAAGGTATTCCAGGCCCCGGACTTCTCGCGAAAATTGCTACGGACAAATTCTGGTTGCATCTTCCTCTCTACCGCCAAGAGCAAGTGTTTACCGCTCTGAGCATCCCAATTAACAGAGCTTCCATGTGTCGATGGCTTAAGGGAGTAGCCGACCTTCTCGCTCCGATAGTGAATCGAATGCGGCAACTCATCCTTGCAAGCCGTGTCGTTCAATCGGATGCCACTACACTTCCCGTAATAAAACGGGGTCTCGGCAAAACGCATAGAGGAATTGTTTGGACCTACCGTGGAGATACTGATCATCCCTACGTCTTCTACGATTATTCGAACACTGAGCATTCCATTTACCCGGAGAAAGTTTTGAAGGGATTCGTCGGAGTTCTTCAAACGGACGGAACTAACAAATACAACGAAATCATCAAAAATGGTGCCACATCTGCGAATTGCTGGGCGCACGTACATTGCTACTTCGAAGACGCATGGAAGGAAAATCCAAGCGCAGTTGAATTTCCAATGGGGATCATAAAGAGCCTCTTCGACATCGAGCGAGTCGCAGCGACTCTCTCCGATGACGAGCGAAAAGACCTGCGACAGCGGCTGGCAAAACCAAAGCTTGAACTTCTTGAAATTTGGCTCCATGAAACCCGAATGGTCGAGCCGCCTAAAACTAAGCTGGGAGAAGCGATCTCGTACACACTCAATCGATGGCCCGCACTCTTGGTTTACCTCGATCATCCGTTCGTCGAGATCAGCAATAATGCCAGCGAACGAAGCATCAAGTCGGTGGTACTCAGTCGGCGTAATTGGCTCTTCGCTGGATCCGAGGAGGGAGGACAGACGGCAGCAACAATATTGAGTATCATCGAATCTTGCAAAAGGAATAAAATCAACCCATTTGAGTACATGAAAGATGTGCTGACCAGGTTGCCTTCTGCGAAGACTTCTCAAATTGATGACTTCCTTCCAGATCGCTGGTTGTCGCTTAGAGCCTCAAATTCTCAGCCTTAAGTATCGCGAAAGAATTTTGGCAGAACATTCGCACGGCATCAATGACGTGGTTGCTGCAACGCTTTCACTACAATGAAATTCAAAGCAAATATGATCGCCAGCGGATTGTGCATGTTGTTACTTGCGGCTTGCAGTCAGACTGTGCAAAAACCTGAAGAGACCACATCGACAAGCACTTCAACATCAACTACACCGGCAACAACTACACCAGATGCCACAGCAACAAGTACTTCAACCGGGTCGGGCGACATATACGAAGGCACCATTGCTGGTGTCATTAGTGACAGCATGTGCGGCAAAGATCATAATAAGATGGGTTCTCTTGGGAAGGACCCGGCAGCCTGTATCGCAGAGTGCGTAAAAGAAGGTGCGAAGTACGTTTTGGTTGATAACAAGGGTGATTCCTATGCCCTCTCAGACCAAGGGATAAGCCACGAACTTGCCGCACAATCCGTAGCAATTACTGGTCATATCGACCCCAAAGAGAAGTCAATACACGTACATTCCATAGTCCATCAATGAGCAAGGTTTTGCAGATGCTGAGCAAATTGCAAGAAGCTTCGTTCGCACAAAAGCTGGCAATCGTGCTGCTGCTGGGTGGACTTGTCCTCTTATTGGTCGAAGTTCGTTTTGAGCATCAGGTGGTGCT
>CAZISK010000879.1:0-3765 GCA_964541355.1 uncultured Candidatus Obscuribacterales bacterium | reverse complement strand
AATTGAAACATTCGAGTGGCGACATCTGATTCTCTATCCATCGGTAAAATAGACACTCCCGACAACTGCGATCGCAAGGAGGCGAGTATGGAGACTCTGACAGCACAACGATTTGAACAACGCCTGGTGCAAATATACAACGACGCCGCGCTCACGCTGATGATCTCAGTTGGCCATCGCACAGGGCTTTTTGACGTCATGAGCGAGATGCCGCCATCGACGATTTCTGCGATTGCGAAGAAGTCAGGTCTTAGCGAAAGATATGTGCGAGAGTGGCTTAATGCACTCACCGTTGGTGGTATCATCGATTACGATCCAGGCTCTCAGACATATTTGCTGCCCGAGGAAAGATCGCGCTGGTTGATTAGAAAATCTGCAAAGGACAATCTGGCCATTTTTGCTCAGTATGTCAGCATTCTGGCCAATGTAGAAGACGAAATTGTCGAGTGTTTTAAGAAAGGCGGCGGGGTGCCGTACTCGTCCTGCGCTCGTTTTCACGAAGTGATGGCGGAGGATAGCGGTCAGTCTCTCGTCCCTGCGCTTTTGGACAGCGTCTTGGTGATAGTCGATGGATTGATCGACAGGCTGAAGCAGGGCATAGATGTTCTGGATGTCGGCTGCGGACGCGGGCTGGAGCCGGTTTGTCGGATATGATTTCTCGAGGGAAGCGCTTTCTTATGCGACCGAACAAGCAAAGAAATCCGGTCTCAACAATCGCAACGTACATCCCGACCTGAAGGACGAGATTTTGCGGCGCATTGGCGCATTTTGGTAACTATCTGACCCTAGCTCACTGATGATAGCGATTGGTTTTCATATAGCAAGGAATATTACATGTATGAGTTTTGTTTGGCCTGTTCAAGTCAATGGCAAAGATTAAAGGAAAAAATCAGAGTGGTGACCTGATTGATGGTCGTTATCGCATAGTCGATAAAATTGGCGAAGGCGGCATGGGTCAGATTTACCTATGCGACGACACCAAGCTTGATCGTCAGGTTGCAGTCAAACTGCTGAACCAGGACGCGCCCAGTCTTTCGATTCAGCGATTTCACGTTGAAGCTAAAGCGCTGGCTAAGGTCAATCACCAAAACATCTTGCGAATTCTGGATTTTGGTCAGGCTGAAGATACGCAGCTATACCTGGTTGTAGAGTACATCAGAGGCATGAGCTTAGCCAAGCTTATCGATCAAAATGGCGCCATGCCGCTTAGTGCTGCTCTCGATATCATAATTCAGTTGTCGGACGGGCTCGCATACGCCCATAGTCACCGGATTTTGCACCGCGACGTAAAACCGAGCAACGTCATGCTGGTGGCAAACAAAGCTGGAGACTTTGATGCAAAATTAGTCGATTTCGGTCTGGCGAAGTTGACAACGAAAGATCAGTACATCACCAAGACCGGCACCGCCATGGGCACACCCGCCTACATGAGCCCGGAGACCGTGTGCGGTGCTGAGCTCGATGAGCGGTCGGACATCTATAGCTTGGGTTGTCTCATGTTTGAGCTCCTAACCGGAACCCCGCCATTTCTTGCGCCGAGTTTTCTTGACACGATGGCGATGCACTGTGAATGCCCCGCTCCGACTCTCTTTGAAATGTCCGATATCAGCTTCTCTGCCGAGATCGAGCGAATTGTCCACAAGTGTTTGGAGAAACACCCGGACGACCGATATCAAACTGCCAAGCAGTTAGCCGAAGATTTGGCTAGTGTGGGCGCCCGATCTTCGGTTTCCATCGAAGCACCGGCACCTGGTCTTACCGTAGATAACAGCGATTATCTGCCAACTCCACCGTCCAAGTGGAAGAGGCTGGAACCATATCTGGTGTTAGTTGCGACCATTTCCTTGCTAGCTTGTGTGGCGATTGCCACCCTCGATCGCGAGAAGGAGCAAAGCCGGGCTGTGAGTCAAAGCGAACACTCTCGCCGATCTCAACGATCTAAACCTACCGGGTTGGACGGCAGGGATGATATCGACTTGCAAATCGAAAGTTTGGCGGAGCAGCAGCTCGTTCCCCGCGTCAGTAGGCAGCATGATGATACGCTCAGGCAATGGTATTGCGATGTCTCTGGAGATCTCAGTTACAGTGATTTGACTAAAGCCATCGACAAGTACGACAATCTCAAGAATTTCCACTTTTATCGTACGCCGTTTTATAAAGACGGACTTTCACTGCTTGCTCCCTTAGGTCTGGAGGAGCTTCGCATCGAGCAAACACCGCTGTCGGAAGCGGACTTGAAGACGATCGGTACCTTAACGACTCTAAAGCGTCTTCGCCTGATCAACGCCCAGGCGCTTTCCAGGAACGCCATGGCCAATCTCACAAAGTTAAAGCAGTTGGACTTGCTCGAGCTTCGATGTATCGGAAAGGCTGATGGTCACTTCGAAATCATAGCTGAGTTGCCGAAGCTCGAGACTCTTGTCTTGTGGCAATACAACATTGAAAAAACACAGCTCGCTGCTCTTCAGAAGAGTCCGGCGCTCAGCTCGTTGACCCTGCAGAACTGCACAATCGGAGCCGGTGCTTCAGCGGAGCTCAGAAAGCTAAACAAGTTGAAATTCCTTTCGATAATAGACACTCCCGTTTCAGCGGTCGATATCAACACGATAGTCAAACTACCTCTTAAGAAACTTCGGATCTGTTCCCCCAATGTTAGCGACTTCTCGTTGGGAGAGCTAGCCACTATGCGCACATTGGAAGAGCTTGATTTAAGTGGGACAGAAATGTCCGAGAATCGGATGCTGACGTTGAAGGCTGCGTTGCCAGGCACGAAGGTCATTGTTGGCGAACACATATGAAGTCTGGTGGACAACGTAAATCCATAAGGATCCGAAGTGTGCCTGCCGAACAGTCAGCGCAATTCCTAGGCAACAGCCTAGTTAGCGCCTTCCTTTTCGAGAAGTCGCCGCTTGCGCTCGACACCCCATCGATACCCTGAGATCTGTCCGTCCGACCTTACGACGCGGTGACAGGGAATCGCTACTGCGATTGGATTGGCGGCGCAGGCTTGCGCGACCGCTCTTGTAGACTCAGGCTTGCCGAGCTTCCTGGCGATATCTAAATAGCTGGCGGTGGTTCCCGGAGGAATCTCGCGAAGTGCCTTCCAGACTCGTTGTTGAAACGCCGTCCCGCGAATGTCCAGCGGCAGGGACAGCCCCGTAGATGGTGCCTCGACGAAGCCAACTACCGTCGCGACCAGTCTTTCGAACTGCTCATCTGTGCCCACCAGGTAGGCAGATGGAAATCTTTTTTGTAATTCATCCACCAGCTCTTGTGGATCGTCGCCGAGGAAGATGGCGCAAACCCCAATCGAACTGGACGCGACGAGAATTGCTCCAAGTGAGCAATCGCCGACTGCGAATTTCAGCTCGCCGGCCGGCCCACCCGATCGAAATTCGGTTGGGCTCATTCCCAGCATTGCATCTGATTGTTCGTAGAAGCGACTGTTCGAGTTGAACCCGGCCTCAAAGATGGCTTCGGTGACGGAGCCGCTCTCCTTGAGCTTTTGTTGGATGCGTTTCGTTCGCTGATAGGCTCCATAAGCTTTGGGTGTAAGACCGGTGTGTTGACGGAAGAGTCGATGAAAATGGAATTTACTCATTCCTGCCTGGCGGGCCAGATCATCTAACTTGGGCAGCTGGTCACTGTTTTCAATCAGTCGGCAGATCGCCGTAATCGTATCGATGTGCTGCATCGCCAGTGGTGCCTGGTTGGGCCTGCATCTCTTGCAGGGGCGGAAGCCGGCTTGTTCGGCTGCCATGTGTG
>CAZISK010000878.1:0-3769 GCA_964541355.1 uncultured Candidatus Obscuribacterales bacterium | reverse complement strand
CATCTCCCAGACTTGTGAAGGCTACCGTGGAAGAAGAACACCACGCCTTTCATCGAGGTCGAGTCCGTCAGGTCGCGCTGATACTACTAATGGTGGCCGCCGCGACCAGTATTATCCACGCACTTCGAACCGTGTTAAGAAAACGGAGTTCGAGCGAACAGATCGAACAAGCGACAACTAAACTCGCAGAGATCCAAGAAGGCGGAGCGCGAGAAGAATCTGATCAGAGCACAAACTCGATATCCTATTCGCTCTTCCGTGCGATAGCAAGGAGGATTCGCGACGAGGCACAGTCTCGGAAGCCAATTCTATAGATGCGTGGGGCAATTGACCTGAAATGCAATACATTCAACGGGCACCCAATTGGCAATACTAGTTCGATCCGCACAGAAATCACCGATGTGCCTTGTTCGAACTGAAAGACTCCAGCGAAACACAAACACTCGAACGTTGAGGAGAACGGTATATCACTTATTCATTCACTGGAATGATGTAAGCTAGCGTGGACCGAGGCATACTAGCCGTTATTGAACCTATTGGGAGCAGCATAATGAAAATCGTGGTCGCCATTGATAGTCCGCAGAGCGCAGACACAGCACTCAAATACTTAGGCGACTCTAAGTATGGAAGTAACGATCGTATTCACCTCGTGCATGTTATTGTGCCGGGCTTTGCCGATGCACCGGTCGCCGGAATTCCCGATGTTGTTGCAGAAGAAAGAGAGGCTGAACGGAAAATCCTTGGTGAGTTGTCTAGTGCAATTGAACAGAAGCTGGGAGCCGAGGTAACGACGGAAATCTTAGCTGGTGAAGTTGCTTCAGTCATTGCTGAAGTATGCAGAAGTTTCGACGCGGATGAGGCACTTGTGCCGAGTCACGTAAGGCACGGACTCAGTCGCTTCATCCATGGAAGTGTTGCTGATGAAATTGTACATGAAGCACCATGTACCATCGTGGTGCTAAAAATGCCCGAAGCCCCGAAGCCATAGGCAGCTATATTTTCAAAGCATCCACTTACTGTTAAAACGTTAACCAGCAGATTAAAGAGATCGCTCTGCTCAATGAAGAGCGTGACGGTATGAGGAAAAAGAAAGATGTGACCTTCTGTCTCAACAAGCTCAAAGGACACACGCTTCTTCCAGATTCAGCTCATACCGACGCACGAATTCTTTGAAGAAGTCTGGTCCGCATTTACGGCTTGCCCTTCAGTTGTTGAATGTCTGAACTGTACCGATGGGTGGTCTCGGCAAGCTTTTTGGGATCACCACCTGCCTTTTTGTATGCCTCCTCCATCTGTTTGAGACCGGCAGCTGGGTGCTTCAGGTGCTTGAGATCGGCGATGGCCTGGCGTACGAAGTAGTCAGCCTTCTGCTGACCAAGAATTTTTGGATCCTTCAAGGCTTCCATAACAAGCTTCGCTGCCATGTTCCTGCCCTCGAGTGGAATCTTCTCGGGGTTGAAGTTCTGTCCCAAGAGATTTCCGGCAAGGGCGAGTTTGACTTGAGCTTTCTTCGTTGCAGTCTCATCCGCCATAGTCTTCACAGCGTCAATTTCACTCTTGAATTTACCGGCTCTTTCCGCGACGAGTTCTTTATCCACAGGAGCACCACTTCCTTTGTCGGCTTTTCCACTAAGCAAATGAGTCTTGCTTGCCTCGACAAGTTTTTCCAAACGGGCGAGATTGGGAGACAGCTTTGCATCGGGTGCATTGGCAATGCCCTTCTGCATCTGGATGTCCTGCTGAAGCGGTGAGGCCCCATTAGCTCCGAGACCCAACTGTTTTCTGTCTTGCTCATACTTCAAAATACGTTGTTGCTCCTGGGCAACATCTTGACCAGAGCCGTTCGAGAACGGCGCAATCAGACGATCCACGCGTTTGCGTTGCTCCAGATCAGTTGAACTAAGTTTTGCATCAACAAGAGCAGGTAGTGCGGCGATACCCATGTCTTTGAGAGCCTTGCTAGCGTATTCTCGCTGCTCGTACTCGTCCGAACCGAGCGCCTTGACCAGGTTACGACTAACCGTACTGATAGTCTCAGGTGTAATCTTTGTTGTACGCAAACCAAGTTCGTCAAAGGTGCGCCTGACCTGCTCGAGCTCTTTTGGACTGAGGGTCTTGAGGTGAGCCTCCTCATGCGCTGATACAGCTGCACCTGACGGTTTCACCAGATCCTTTGATTCTATAGGGGGTGGAGTCTCCGCTTTCTCCGGCGCAGGAGGCCCCCATACTTCAGCGCAACAGGCCTTAAGTGTTGAATCACTCGGAGGCGCTGGTGTATCGTTCTTCTGGAAGAATTCAAATGGTGATGACATCAAAAAATCCTCTTACTTAAGTGAGCCGCCTCGCTGGTCAACTATAAATCCCAATTGTTTAAAAATTATGTAAGTCGGTTGATTGAAAAACGGAGTTTGGCTCACTTCGCGCTTATATGTATAAGAAGGAGATTGAGATCAGGGTATAGAATCCATGTGGAAGTTTTCTTGTCTTGGCCAAATCTATGGACGAAGCTACATGTCCGCATTGCCAGAAGAAGAAGCAATTTGCTGGTGGTGGCGGATTCGTTACCCAATTCCTGGACGTCTGCCTCTGCGATTCCAGTCGCGCTGATGCACAGCGATTGTCTGTCAATATCTGCTACATGTGCGGCAAAAGCACGGAGCGAGGACGCGACGGCAGTCTCACGCAATGGATTTTTCGATTCGATCTATGCCAGTGCCACCGCGCCTCTCCCGTCCAACCGTCAGATATTGAGCCGGTGGCAGAACAATCGGAAGAAGCTGAGCTTGAGGTTGACGAGAAAAGTTTTCCACTCGACAAATACAAGCCTCTCTCGGAGCTTGGCAAAGGAAGCACTGGCACTGTCTACTACTGCAAGCACCGGCAACTGGATAAACCGGTAGCACTAAAACTGCTCAGATTCTCGTCGCCCGAACAGATTGTCTCTTTTCAACAAGAAGCGCGTGCGATCAGCCTACTGAATCATCCTAACATCATCCAGATTCTTGATTTTGGTCCGTCTGACTCGGGACTACCTTATATGGTGCTTGAGTTCGGAGCCGGAATGACCCTTGCCGAATACTTGAGTGAAGCGGGACCGCTGAGTGTAACTGACATGGTGTCATTGTTCTCACCGATAATCGACGGTCTAATCCATGCCCATGAAGCCGGAGTTCTGCACAGAGATCTAAAACCAACCAACATATTGTTGTTTAGCACCACTGATGGTGACCGACAGGTTAAGTTGATCGATTTTGGCTTGGCGAGGATGAATCTCGAGTCTCAAGAGACGACGATTGTGAAAGGACGCCAACTCGTTGGAACACCCTCATACATGCCTCCAGAGCTGATTCAGGACAATCAGTTCGAAGCTCGCTCCGACATCTATTCGCTGGGGTGCACCATATTCGAAGCGTTAACAGGCAAGCCTCCATTTGTCAGTCTAACGGCGTTCGAAACAGCGCAAATGCATCTAAATGCACAGCCTCCGTCGCTTGCGCAAGCTTTCGGCGCTCCGTTTCCACCAGCAGTAGAGAAGTTAGTCGCTGATTGTCTGGCAAAACATCCAGATGATAGACCAGATAGTATGCGGAGTCTCAAAGATCGATTGGTTGGAATGCTCAATGTAAATGCACGAAAATCCAGCAGAATGAGACGCCCGCTCGCCATCGCTCTCATATCAGCCATCATATATGGTGACGGAACAATTCTAGCGACGAATCCAGCCGGATTGGTCAACCGTGCCAATTAAGACGGGAAAAAACAGACTGCA
>CAZISK010000877.1:0-3771 GCA_964541355.1 uncultured Candidatus Obscuribacterales bacterium | reverse complement strand
TGCCGACGCCTGGCTTTCCTCGCCCGCATCAGCACCATCTCCGACTCCGCCTGCCGACGCCTGGCTTTCCTCGCCCGCACCATCTCCAGGTCTGCCGGGATTACCACCGAGTCCAAGTCCATCTGCTCGGACGCCAGGTGGATCGTCGCTGCCATCACCGGCCGCTCCGGTCAACCCGAGGCCGGTCGCTCCACCACCGCCGCCACCATCAGCCAGGTCTGGAGATCAGTGGCCGGCAGCCAAGCCTCCCGCGAGGGAATCGGTGGCGCCGCCATTGCCGACACCGAAAGCATCGCCGGAGTCGTGGGCAACCCAGCAGCCAAGCTCCTTTGCTGTCAAAGATCTGGCACCGCCGCTTCCGAACGCGAAGACACAAGACGACCCATGGACAACATCGCCACAACCGCCGAGCTCCATCAACGTCGTTGGCGAAAAGAAGGGTGCAGAGCCGCTTGTCGAAGCTCCGCCAAGTAAAGAACCATCCGATCCCTGGACATCCTCGGCCAATAACCAGCAAGCGAAATCATTCAATGTCGGAGTTCCTCTGGATTTGATTGAGTTCGTCGGCATCGGTCGAGATCACTACGTTAACGCTATGATGCGGCAAGAGACCGGAATTTTGACTCAAGATGCATTTGAGTTCTTATTGGAACGTGAATTTTCACGCGCATTCCGATTCGGGTCTTCGTTCACGTTCATGCCTTTCTGCATAACCGTTGAAGCGACCGGCTGGCCAGTGCTGCCCATGGATATGGTCTCCTTGTTCACGCGCACGATCAATCAATTGAGACGCGATGTCGATCTCTTCGGACATTTCGGTGACCGTGGCTTTGCCTTTGTTCTTCCGAATGTGGAGTCGGCACAAGCAAGTTCGCTTGCAGAGCGGATTGTAGAGACTCTTCCGGAAGACCTTCCACAGTTTTCCGAATATTCTCCAGCGCTGCATTTTGGAATCGCGTCCGTGCCCAAAGATGCGACCGATTTAGCCAAAGTCGTCGCAGCTGCTCAAGAAGCCATGTTCGAAGCAGCATCAAGAAAGATCACGTACTTACGTTTTTCAGATCTTGACGATCGCTAATCGGTCTTCGTCAGCTCGGACATTGCAGCGGCATATTGGTTCCCATAAAAGTCGTTGACAGACTTGTCAACAGTCGTGTCATAGTTGCAATCGTTCTGACCTGACCTCCTCCTCGAAGACCGGCTTTGACAGCCTCTTTATCTTGTCTTCCGACTTTTCGAGCTCTACGCAGACACTGTAGAGCAGCATCGAATTCTCTACGACTTCAGAGAAAGCATGTCCGCGTGTCTCCTTGGCAAACTGACCGCGAGCAGCACGAGCAATAGCATCGAGGATGTCACAGGCGACTCGCCCATGTCCCTGGACAACGATTAAGGCATCCTTCGCCAACTCACACTCGCCGCCGCCAATAAGAAAATCGGTAACTACAGTCTCTATATGTGCTTGTATGGAGCGTACGCCGTCATGGAAACTCGCGCCTCGGTAGTAATAGAACAGCGACAACACCCTCAGGGCCCGGCAATAAAATAGTCTGTCCGTTACCCTGGCATCCTCTTGCAAGAACTCCTGCCTGACAGATTCCAGCGACTCACTTACCCTCGCGGCAGATCTCCCTTCGTATTCAACATAGAGAGATAACGCCTCTTCGAATTCTTTCCGCCGACACTTGCCATCGGCGATGACGAGTGCAATTTCACGGTCCGCATCTCGAAAACGACCCTCTCCAAGCCGATCAGCTAGTTTCATCAATACCGAACGATTGGGGCGAGTTGATAAAGCTCTTGTGGATAAGAAACGAGCGGCCAGGTAGAACGTCCGACTTCGACTGGTACTGCCGGCGGCGCCAGCGATATCACCTGAATCGATAAACAGCTCGACGATCTTATCTCCTGTATCACGGAGGAAGGGATCGAACGTGTGATTGCCAAGCATGAGCTCTTGCACCACAAATTCCACATTATCAATTCCAGCCATGCAGCCTGCAGCATCGAACTCATTCATCACCTTTCGGCACATAGCGTTTGCGGCGGACAAGACATCGCGAACTTGCCGGTCGCAATCTTTGACGTCCAGCGCGGCCTTTAATAACAGCGCCGTTTTCTCCAGCATAGCGTTTTCTCTATAAACACAGATCGATGCTGTCAGCAGTTCAACGATTGGGTCGCGCAAAGCGGTGTGTTGCTTCTGACCTTCATCTCCAGTCGCTCGATTAGCTTTTTCCGGGCAACGGCGTCTCACAGGCGATGGAAGAAACTTCGGCGGATTAAGTCTCTCTTGAAGGATAGTGTCGCATATGGTGTCTAAAACGACGATACTGCTTTTTGAAACAACTCCTATTCTTCTCACATTTTCTGCGAGCATAGCGGTCTCTTCATCGTCCCCGGTAATTCTCACCACAATCAACGCGTAGCTCGCAGCAACGATTTCCACAGGTTCTTATGAGTGGCGAGGAATTCGTAGACCTCTGCCAATTGAAGATAGGTCTGACTGGCACGCTCGTAGTTGCCGGTCTCGAAATGTCGATTTGCACGCCTCAATTTGTATTCACACCAGAGCGTCGGTAAACTTCGTACGAACCAGCGATTCCAGTTAGTATAGAGAGTGTTTTTGAAGTTCCGCTTTGCGATGGCGAACTGCACATTCACATTGATTGCCGAGCCATCGGTTTCAAACACCGGCAGCGAGTTCGATGCCACTGCTGACAGAGCGCTGCTGCGCACCAGATCGAAGTAAACGTCAGCGACAGGGAAGCGCTCAACAAGTTCGGCTCGCTCTGCGTCAGTTTGCTCGACAATAGTTCATCGGAAAAACATATTGAAGGCGACTGTATCGCTTCATTGTAGTCCTGCGCGCTGGGCCAAAACATATTCGGACCTTGTGGGAAGCGTGAAAACCTTTCGAATCGCCTATCGACAACTCACCTTACGCGCAGTATCCGGCACCACATCGATGGAGACGATTTCCGGACGACAAAAGAATCGGATTCTTGGCGCTCTTCCGCGCTCCATTCCGACACCACGGGTGATGACTAGCGTCTGTCCGTGATCGCGACGAACGCACGATCCGCCACACCATTCTCTGGGAGCCTGAGAGAATGTGACGAGCGGTCCGAAGAACGGCACCTGTACCTGACCGCCGTGCGTGTGCCCGGCAACAAGAAGATCGCCCTCGGTAGCGTCGACCATGAAGTCCGGACGATGTGCCACCACGATGTGAAACTTATCCGTGCTCGGAATCGAGTAACCAGCCATCCACGAATCGTGTAAAGTGAGCCCGGTCAATGCCAGCGGTTGTTCCTTATCTCCAATGGAGATGGTCTCGCTCTTGCCAAAAGTCGTCACAGGAAGATCTTTAAATATGGTGACCCAATCCTTCTTCTCGGAATCACCCTCGCAAGCATACACTCCGAGTCGTGCCGACAAATTGACTTTCTTCAGACAGTCGCGCAGTTTCTCCGTCTGTTTGGAATGCTCTTTCGTAACAGCTTGAATGTAATCTCCAGGCAAGAGCACCATATCTGGTTGCTGACTCATTACCTGATTAAGCACCGATTCCTCAAAATCTCCGACGCGATCGGTTTGCAAATCAGAGACAACTACGATTCGAAACGGCTTGGTTATCTTGTTGGAACTCACTCGTTCATGCCTGATTTCGAGCCAATGCGGCTCTACTACAAATGCATCGATTCCAATTATCGCCAATAAAATAGAGAATAGTGAGAAAGCAGTCGCCGTCTTTTTATGGCTGGGCCA
>CAZISK010000876.1:0-3775 GCA_964541355.1 uncultured Candidatus Obscuribacterales bacterium | reverse complement strand
CCAATCTCAAACACGAGGATGGTCCGCTAACGACCTTGGCCTGGGACATTGCCGGCGAAGTCTCGAAGGTCTTGCGTTTTGACGGCGAAATCATTGTTGGTTGGGAGGATGGCTATAATTACGGCTACGACCATAGTTACTGTCTTGTGTTTGCGAAGCCATGATCACGCGACTCGGGCAAGCCACCACCATGCATTGCTAATGATCTATTTCTGTGACACACTTGAATGAGCTCGAAAAAAACTACTTCGGAAGATTTCGCTTTAACTCGGTGCCATCTGGATTGTAGACCGTCAGCTCTCGATTAAGCTGATCCCATCGCATTATGTATCCATCACTATGCGCGTCAAAAGAGACTCCATCCAGCACTCTCTTGGAGCTTTGCTCCACCCATTCAATCATTGAACCAGTTTTAGGGTGCCTTGACGAACGCATCCGCGACAGGAAAACAGATTGGTTACCGATGTCAACCCAACTTGGTCCTGCGTAGTGAGGTGATTGAGGCCCAATTCGCCGGACTAGTTTTTGATTCTTAATTAGCGTGCCATTCGAATCCGTTGTAATCGTGTAGTTTTTCGCCAGAATAGTATTGTTTGGATTGCGAACGTACGTGTAGAAGCATTTGGGACCTCCATTATTAGCGGCCTCTACGCCACACAACCCTTCGGAAAATATCAATGTACCGTGTAACGGCACGGCTGATGTGGCACCGAATGGGGCTATGCCAGGGGGTGCCCAAGTTTGTACTGGCAGCCTAATAACGGGTCGTCCGCTCTTGTCGATGAACCCTTCTCTCATACCAATACCAATCGGGGCAAGTCCATCGCTGAAACCTAGCGAAAAATCGACGTCCTCTTTGGTCACAAGCCGCTTTCCTTTTCGATCGATCAAAAAACTCTTCTCGTTTTTGTCTACCAATGCAAACCCATCACTAAATCCGCCAGCGCCGTCATAAACAGCAGGAATAACGAACTTACCTTCCGGGCTGATGAACCCATATTTTTTCGGCGAGTCTTCCCTGAACTTTGCCTTGCTGCCAGACTCAATACCGACTACAGCTAATCCTTCCTTGAAGGGACGGGCATCTGCAAACTGCGGTTTTATGACAAACTGGCCTTGTTTATTGATGTAGCCAGCTTTCTGACCAGAAACCGCTACTCCCAGTCCTTCTGAAAAGGCGTCGCAAAAATCAAATTCCGGTTTGATGGCCAACGTGCCAGTCTTGTCTATATATCCCCATTTGCGTGTCTCTCTAACTTCAACTGCAGCGAGCCCCTCCGAAAAGCCCGTCGCGTTCTTGAATTGTGGATTTACAACCATTTTTCCGCTCTTGTCGATGAATCCGTACAGCATGGATTTTTCGTCAAAGTATGGTATGAGTCCCTCCGAACATTTCAACGTTTGGTGAAACGAGTTCAGATTGGGCGACAACCTCTTGCCAGTTTTGTCAATGAAGTAGCAAAAGCCATTGACTCTTGTGCTTCTTAAAACTGAACAGGTTCCCTCTTCGACGACAGCTATACCGTCGTGAAAGGAGTGCGCAACATCGAAAGTCGGCTTTATAACCCACTTACCGGCGTGATCTATATAACCCCACTTACCCCAAGTATTCCCAACTTTTACTGCTGCCACGCCTTCTGAAAATGGTTCTATTTGAATAAACTGAGGTGCGATGACGATTTTTCCTTTTTTGTCCATGAAACCAATGCGCCCTTCAAGCGGGTAGTGAACATCAGGGTAAAATCCTTCGGCTGAGGCAATGCCAACAAGTATCAGCGAAAAAACTGCCACCACCAGTGGTAGTTGTAGAGTCGAGCGACAAGGGGAAAGACTTCCGCTGGATGGTGTGTGTTTAGAATTTTGTCTTACGAACACTGGGTTGCTTCCTACTGCTCTAATAGATGAGTTGGGACACCGCTACCACCAAAGCCTATTGTACCTTATCGAGATTCTCAGACAATTCGGGTAAGGCCTCGTTCGTGTTCGGCCGACACGAGGAGATGGTGTTCAAAATGACGAGAGGAGGAAGGCACTCCGTTCGTCAACTTTCATTGGCGACGCTGTTGCTGGTTCTCATTTTAAGATTCTGATGAATCCACACATCATCGTTCTGACGCTCAGGACTTGTGTGAACTCATGAAAGTCAACTGGTAGACCGTATTTGTCAAATGGCGATATGGGCTACAGTATATATTGTTGGTTGTTGGAGTTAGAATGCGTCCATATCTAATTACAATTCTTCTGGTATTCGCACTTGTTCAGGAGCCAGAGCCAATAACTCAGCTTCACCCAATACTCGAAAGAGACTGCAACCCAATCTTCAATGACATAGTCTCGAAGTGCACTGAAGCGGATCAAGCGCTTCGATACCGCTCGGCAGAAGAGATCGCGGCGATCTTTAGATAGTGTCGGATCGTGAGTGTGCTCAAAACTTGGGCAGGCGGAACCAGAAAATGCTTCCCTCGCCTGGTTGGCTAAGTACGCCAATCGTTCCACCGTGTGCCTCCACCAGCGCTTTGCAGATGGCTAGACCCAGTCCTGTTCCTGTCTTTTCGGTGGAGTCGGTTCTGGTGACTTGTTTGAAGCGCTCGAAAATAGTTTGTTGTAAATGCTCTGGGACTCCTCTCCCTTGATCGATCACGCTAATCTCTACAACATCTTCCAGTTCAGTTGCTCTGACGGTTACCGTTCCACCTTTCGGGGAAAACTTCACTGCATTCGATACCAGGTTAACAATCACCTGAACAATTCGATCGGCATCAACAAAGGCGATCAGTTGAGTCGGTTCGAATACGAGAGAGACACCGTGTTTTTCCGCAAATCCAAGAAGCGAGCTTGAGCATTTCTCCATTATCGGAGTCAGTTCGATCTCCTGCCTGTCGATTTCCATCATCCCAGACTCGAGTTTCTGAACATCCATTAGCTGATTGATCAGGGACAACAGCCTTTCGGCACTCGAGAGAGCACTCGTGATTCGGGCGTTGCCTTTCTCGTTCAGCGCTCCCCATGTTCCACTTTGCGCCATCATAAGCGTAAACTGCATCGTACTTAGTGGTGTGCGCAAATCGTGACTGATCATGGCGACGAACTCTTCTTTCAAGCGCTCGACGGCCTTTCGTTCTGATATGTCGTGCACGACGCAGAACATGGTTTGATCCGCTTTTCTAAAACGTATAGACCAGAGGGCATGCGCAAGCGAGCCGTCAGGTCGCTTGATCCGATTTTCAAACGGTTTGACGTCGTTGCCTTCCACCAGACTTGCTAGCAAAGTGTTGGTACTCGCTATATCCTCATCGACGAGAATCGACGCAATTCGCCTCCCGCGCAGATCTTCTTGTGTATATCCCCAGGCTCTTTCGGAACTCGGATTTATCGACTGGAATTTGCCTTCTCGGTCGATCGTGCATATTACGTCGATCGCGTTTTCGATGACGGCCTGCTCGCGAGCGCGTGCTTCATCCAGAGCCTTTGCCATGTCTCGAAAAGTGATATCCAGGTCGCGTATCTCATCGTCGCCTTCTAGTGGTGGCTCGAGTGGTGCCCCAGCGGCTAGTCGCACAGAGTTATCCGCCACGACCTTAATTCTGTCACTGATGTTTCGACTGAATAGCATGACCAGGAAAACAACCGCGATCACATTCAATGGCACTCCCACCCAGAGCGCTGTTAACGCAATCTCTCTCTGAGACATCTTCGAAGTCTTTAGCAACAATTGTCTCTGTTCATCCGTAAATCTTTCCAGAGAGCCCAGGCCGTTAAGAAGCTTTGAGCGGAC
>CAZISK010000875.1:0-3780 GCA_964541355.1 uncultured Candidatus Obscuribacterales bacterium | reverse complement strand
ACTGAGGAGCCGTCGAGAACGTAGGTAATTTCGGAATTCTTCAGATGATCTGTAAATTTGATACCATCCGGAACGCGCTCCACGTTGCCGTAGAATAGGTCAGGCGGCTTGCCACCATCTGTGCGTTCCCAGAAATTCGATTTGGCATCACCTTTGCGGATCCATGTATCGGTGCCAAGGAAAGTGTTGTTCTGGAACTTAGCGACGTAGCGATTCTGTCCGTTAGGATCGCTAACTTCCCAGGTAACGGTCTGTTCGCCATTTCTGTCCTGAAAAGTAACCGCTTCTAATTTTTTTCCTTCAAGCGATATTCCAAGCTCTTTCTCTAATTTCTGTCGCTCTTCATTGCCTTGTGGGAGTTCTTCCTTGTGAACGAAAGAGCCGTCACGGTGCTGTTCTTCGCTGGACACCACATTGGTGTTGTTGTTATCTAATATTTCATGTTTCCTGTAGCCATCAGAACCCCTATGGGTGTCTCTGGTGTGCTTCTCCAGGTCGGTAATCGAGACTTCGCCAAGCGCTTTGTTAGAGCCGACTTCAATTTTTCCGTTGAACTTGTCAGCTTGGCCTGGTTCCTTGATTGCTACTCCGCTAGCATCCTTTGTCCTTGTCCAGGTGCCATCGCCGTTGTTGTGCCAGGTTCCGGACATGTCGCGGTCGTTAATCTTCTTGTCTTTGGCGAAGGTAACATCTGAGATTTCCCTGGTGTTATTTTCAGTGGCGGATTCCGTGATTGCAGCAATACCGCTCATGCGATCGCCGGCGAATTGTGTGGTGGCATCGCCGTTAGGATGGACAGTGACTTTGTCTCCCTGGGAGTTGATAAAACTCAAATCTCCATTAGGCTCTTTGGTCAGCTTGTTGGCTGCACTGGGATCGGTTGAATAGAGCTTGTATTCACCGACATCGCGGACTTCGATCTGTCCGTTTGCTTTTGTTGTTACTTCGAATCCGCGCGCTTCACCGAAAATGTTGCGTTCCTGGCTGCCGTCCACGAGGTACATGGTTGATTGGCCGCTGGAATCGTCCGTCTTCGTGATAGTGCCGTCGCTGTATGCGTCAAAATGTCCAGTGAAGGTGGTCGGCTTGTCTGATGGGCCGAGCGGCTTGCCGGCTGCATCACCTACTTGCGTCCAGATACTTGAGTTTGAGTCTGTTGCCGAAGTGGTGTATGTTCCGGTCTCGTCTTGTGCTTTGATGGCCTGCTTGGTTGTTTTGTCGACCCAGACTGTTCTGGTAACGCCCTTGGCGTCAGT
Source organism: uncultured Candidatus Obscuribacterales bacterium (assembly GCA_964541355.1). Lineage (GTDB taxonomy): Bacteria > Cyanobacteriota > Vampirovibrionia > Obscuribacterales > Obscuribacteraceae > JADYXR01. The sequence goes on along the minus strand of CAZISK010000875.1, from coordinate 2,524 downwards.
GGCAGTGGTCGATTCGATTTGACGGCCTTCGCCGGCGGTGCCTATCTGTTTCTCGATCTCATCCGGGGTCAGAAGTTTGATGTCTACTCTAGATCCGTCTGACTTTGATTCTATTGTTCTTACAGTTGGATCTTTCTCCCCTTCTCCTGACTTGAAGGTGACATCGCTCGTGCCGTTGTTGTCGTATCTTCCTTCCGCATGGCGATCTTTGTCTTTGATAATCATCAGATCGAGAGGTTGGTCGATCTCGATGGTGCCGTTAATCGACTTGCCTTTGTCGTTGGTCCAGATCCCGTCAGCACCCTTTGTCCAGTTGCCGCCCATATCTTCGCCGCTTATCTGCGTGCCGGCCTTCAATGTGAATGCCTTGAGCTCGCGCTCGCCAGTGGCGGCGTTGATACCGAATGTGGTGGAGGTGTAGCCGGTCTTTCCGGGCTTGTTGACTGAAGTTTCGTCTCCATTTGCGTGAAGAGTGGTGACACCTCTCCAGTCCTTGAAGGTGAGATCACCGTTGTCTTTGTTGACTGTCAGATTATTGTCCGAAGTGCTGAACTTGTCTCCATACTTCGTAGTCATCGACACGGTTCCGTCCGGCTTCGTCGAAATCGTATATTCCGGATACTTCGGATCCTTACCGATGGTGCGTTCGCTGCTTCCATCCGGCTTGCGGATCGTAACTGTCGTTGTGTCTTTATTGGTGATCTTTACCGACTGATCGCTCTGGATCTCGACATCGCCGCGGAAAGTAACCGACTTTTCGTTCTCTTTAACGGGCTTTCCGTCTTCACCGACTTTGGTCCACAAATCGGAGTCGGCGCCCTGTCCTCGAGTCCAAGTGCCGGTCTCGTCCTTGAACTTAGATACCACGGATTTGAAGTTGGTTTCGGCGTCCTGCTTCGGCCACAGGTCGATTGACTTGTTGTTGGCGTCCGTCCAATGCAATTTCGTTTGTGTGAAGTCGAGGACGCCGCCGTCTGCTGTTCGCAGCTGTCGGTACTCATTGCCGTCGGTTGTCTTTATTTCAGTTCGCCATGCAGACAAATCGGTATCATAAGTGACATCAAGGTTGGTGACGTTGTTGAACGCCTTTGGACCGGTCGGCGTCTGCAGCCCTACGATGCCAGGCTCACCCGCTTTGAACTGCACGTGCTCTTCATGAGGAACGCTGTGGTTGCTTTGGTTGGCAGTGAGTGTGGCTAGGGACTGCTCCCTGTGCTCCTGAGTCAATCTAGCGTCGCGCTGAGCCGACGTCTCCACAGTCGGATCAGTACCTGTAAGTGTTGTCCTGCCGTTTGTTCCGGTATCGTGACCAGGAAGTGGTATCGACGCCGAAGCGGATCTGGTGGAAAACTGTTTTGCTCTTGCCGCCATTGAAGTAAAGGCGTCGTCGACACTTTGTTCGCCTTGTTTGATCGCGGCCGGATTACCGGTCTTGTAGAAGTCGTTGGCGTGCTTGAAGTAGCCATCCGATGGATTACGTTGATACTCGCTGATCAAAAGCTGGCGCTTGGCAGGATCTTGCAGTGTCGCTTCGATCTTTGCTCTCAGACCAGGCTCTAAGCGATCGATCTGCCCCTGTAGTGCTGCCGGAACCTCTGCAGAAGCAGTCAGAACGTCCGACGCTATTGGGAATCCGCTGCTTGTGACGTCTTGTCCGCCATTGAGATTTTTCACCACGTTGAGCTGATCTGTACGACCTTCCTTGCTCTCTGGTGCAGACATTGAATCCGAGACCAGTAAATCGTTGGTGGTCTTTACTTCTGTGCCAGGCTTCGTGCTCTCTATAGGCGTGCGTGGAGGCGGGCTGGTCGCACCAGCATCGCCGGGAGGAAGAGTCTCGTTGGACTTGCTCATTTTTTCGGAGAACACACTTACAGATCAGATCTTATTTATATATACACATGTGCCGTTACTCCTAAACCACTACTTGTGGGTTGGAGATTGGCTGTGTATGGGCGTGAAAGCTTGCTCGGGGTTGTAACACGCAAAAAAATATATGGGTGCCAGCCTTTTTTGCCCGCCAAGACAGTGGAGGGGTGCAACCACCAGGCTTGACTTGACAATGTTACAAGTATTAGACAAAGTTTACTGTTAGCTAGGATACAGTTTTGTTTTTACTAGGTCTGTAAACCCTGTATTTCTGGTCGTTGGAGATTAATTCTTGGCAGGCTGTGGATTCATACGTAGGCAGATTTTGTGACCTCACCTATTTTTTTGTTTAATCTCAGGAAAAGACAGGATCTAATATCACATGGGTGGTCACCGTTAATGGTGGCACAAAGGTAGCGAGGCTCTCAATAACAGTCAGTACCAGATACGGTATCGCACCCTAATATCAAAAGTATTTTCTGAGCAAACTTTGGATATTGTCTAATTTGAACGCGAAGCTGAAAACACTCTTGAGATGCTGGTTTTCAAGAGGGCTTTTGAATTGAAAGTTTAATGACTGGGTTCTTGCGGAATAGTCTGGTTGCATCCCCGATACCGGATATTTTTGTTTTCAAAAGATGCTCGATCGATTGCG
>CAZISK010000874.1:0-3785 GCA_964541355.1 uncultured Candidatus Obscuribacterales bacterium | reverse complement strand
TGCCCGACTCCAAATACTCGCCTGCAGCGTTCGAGCAGTAACTCACTTGCCGGAGTATGCTATTGGCCAAGCTCATGTATCAGCGAAGCAAGCCCTGGAGTTAGTCGTATTCAGGCAAATCCTTCTTGTCGGCGATCGAGTCCTGAACAAAGTAATTTGCAACAACAGGTATCGCCAAAAGTTTGGTAATTTGGTTGCGGACGAAGCAAGCAAATTTGGTAGCAGGCACAAACCAATCTCCGAATTTTTCAGCCTTTACCTGTTTTCTGAGAATGAAGTCTTTCAGGATGTTCTCATACATCCCAAATGCTGATGAATGTTCGCCCCGCGAGCTTCTCAACTCACCGGCAAGGATATAGCTTGCCGCCATAGCAAGTGAGGAGCCCTGACCCGCTAATAGTGATGGACACGCTCCTGCATCACCGACAAGGGCAATGCGTCCCTTCGACCAGGTCGGCATGCGAATCTGGCTTACCGAGTCATAGTAGAGATCTTCACTAGAACGCATGGCATTGAGAATGTTTTCACTTTCGATACATGAACCCGCAAAAACTTCCGTGAGCTTTTCTTCGTGACTCAATGATGCATGGTTGGATACTTGCGATAGAACTTTGTCGGAAAAAATCAAGAAGAAAACTGTTCTACTGCTTCTCAATGCGAATCTTGCCATGTGCCTGCCTGGAGTCGAATAACAGAGATATACCCCCGGCTCCCTCGGCTCGTAATTGTCCGAGCTGAATGCTGCTGCATAATAACCAAGTTTCTTTTCGAAGATCTCTTGTTGTCCGAACGTCAAATCTCGAACTCGAGAATGCAATCCGTCTGCTCCGATGACCAGGTCAAAAGTTCTATCTGCAGCCTTTTGAAACTTTACCTGGACACTTTGACCGGTATCATCGAGGGCAGTTATGGTGTCACCAAATATGGTATCGATAGAATCCTTGACAGTGTCAAAAATAGTTGAGGCGAGCTCACCACGTTGAATGCTAAGAAAACGATCTTCCAGATAAGTCCTGAAGAAGTCGAGATTGAATCCTCCTGCTGTTTGACCATTTCTATCCACCAGCCGCAACTCGGTAGCTTCGTATCCACGTGATCGAAGCTCAGGGATCAGATTCATCTTTTCAGCTACGTCAAACCCCATTCCCCAGAAGTCGACAACGTATCCACCTTTGCGAAAAGTCTGCGACTGCTCAATGATTGTAGGTTCAAAACCGTATTTTGAGAGCCAATAAGCAAGGGTCGGTCCGGCGATGCCTGCACCTGAGATTAGAACCGATTTACAGCTCATCCGTTCACCTCCTTTAGTTGACGACCGGTTTCGTAACCTGCAATTCCCAGCGGGAAATTAAGATCCATTTTTAACGGTTCTGGAACTCTCGTCAATCGAACAGCTTGAGACTCTCGCTAAAGCTCTTCTCAACTGGACAACTGTTGACGAGTTGCACCATTTCCTAAAGACAAGAGACTAACTCCAGCGGAAGCCTTTCTTTTGGTTTCTGACCGAAGGTTGATCACGGTTCAGCTTCTGGCGGAGCCGCCGCTTTGCAGTTCGGAAGGTTCCTAATTTCGAAAAATCCAGAGTATCTGTTGTATCGGCAACAGTGAGAATCGGCAAAAAAAATGTCGAGCGAGCAAAGCGCGACGAGTTAATCACCGTGGAAATCGAATCAAAATCCAAATCAACCATGCTCAGGCATATCCTCTTCAATCCGTTCGTGATCTTGTTCACAGGGTTGTGCGTGGCGCTCATTGTGCCGCTGGTTCCCTTTCAATTCGGAGGCTTCTGTGAATCATTCCATTGCATAAACGGCTATGGTTCCAGCGTTTCCAACATAGTGTTTAATCGTATATATAATTCCGGAATGATGTGGCTCCTTCCTTTCGCTCTTGCGTTTGCGCTATCAATGATCGTGAAGGGATTCATGCTCAAACCTGTGACTTGCGAAACGGCAGTTATCGCATGTTGCTTTATCATGATGTTGGTGTTAACGGTTTCATACACGCCATTTGCCAATCGAACTACTCTCGGTGCCAACCTCATCTCCTGGATCGAATACCAAGATCGCGTCAACTATGAAACTAATTTCTCTAAGCGCAATGAGCTGAAATCGGTTGTGGATGCGGAGCTGACATCGATAGAAACGGAACCATCAAAAGACTCGGTTTCATTCACACTTAGACTTTCGAATCACTCAAACATAGCAGTAAAAAAAGTCTCCGGTTACATTTTTGTGAGCATGGGCAATCAAATTGACTCGCTTTACGTGACTAATGTTCCACCAATAAATCCAAAACAAAGTATTGACCTGCATCTTACTTGCACCAGACCTTCCAATATTAACTCGGCAATCTATGTTCAGCGACCTTTGCCGAAAATTGCAGCATCCGATACGAGAAAATTATGGAGCTTGTGGCAACCTGTCGAGATGCGATTTGCCACTGGGCAGAGCATTTCTTCGAATCACATTTTTTGAGATTTGCATCCTCGTTTTTCATGTAGCCAAAGGCACTAAATTAAAGATTCGCGATAACTAGCATCAAGAATGCAGAGAGTAAGCGTATCTGCATTCTTTCCCACACTGCTAGCGGAGAAGAATGCATCAATCTCTCGACCTCGCCGAGTTATGAGTTTAGTGACAATCAGTCGTCCCCAGCTCACGATTGAGTGCAATAAACATTCTCAACTTAGGAAAGCCAAGAAGTCACAAGAACATTTAATACTTGCCCATCATTTTGGATGCCTGGCATTTTACTTGCGCTTTCGGCATCGACGACTCAAAGCGCGACAGGGCAAGCATTTCAAGTTTGCCTCGCATTTGAACTTTTTACCTGTGTCAAACGTATTGAAAGTAAGAGGCAGTCTTGCCGCTTACAACAACAGGCACAAGGAGGAAGGGATATGACCGATCATGACCGTCTTTTCAAACAACTCATTACTCACTTCTTTCTTGATTTCATCAGACTATTCTTTCCTTCCATCTCTAATTACATCGACGAGCAATCAATTGAATTTCTCGACAAAGAGATTTTCTCAGACATCGCTAAGGGAAAACGATATCACGCCGACCTCGTTGTAAAAGCTCTCTGCAAAAACAACAGCACATTCTTTTTGATACATGTCGAACCGCAGGCGCAAGATGTAGATGATTTCCCAAAGCGGATGTTTCGTTATTTCTGCCGACTTTACGAAAGACATGATCTGCGAGTCTATCCTATTGCCGTACTCTCATTTAACACCCCAGAAACGCAACCTTGCTCGCATGAAGTCGAGTTCCCTGATCTCAAAGTACTTCGCTTTGAGTACAAAATAATTCAACTCAGTGCGCTCGACTACAAAGAGTACCTCAAGCACCCAAATCCAGTTGCAGTTGCGCTCGCCGGGAAAATGAATGTTGCACCAGACGCTCGCCCCCAGGTAAAATTGGAGTGCATGGCAGCGCTCACGAACCTGACCCTAGATCCGGCTCGCTTGTATCTTATCTCGGAGTTCATAGACACATACTTGAAGCTGTCGAAAGCACAAGAAAGCGAATTCCAAAGTCGGCTAGCATCGTCACCACAGAAGGAGGAAATCATGGAAAAAGTGACAAGCTGGAAACGAGAAGGCATTAAAGAAGGACTTCGCAAGGGACGCGCAGAGGGACGCGCAGAGGGACGCGCAGAGGGACGTGTGGAAGGACATTCTGAAGGACAGCGCCACCTTACCCAGATCCTTCTACAATCAAAATTCGGACCGATTGAAACCTCTTTGCAGAGTGAGATCGATGCTCTCTCGATCGAAC
>CAZISK010000873.1:1265-3798 GCA_964541355.1 uncultured Candidatus Obscuribacterales bacterium | reverse complement strand
CGACAGGCGGTCAAATCAACTTTTCCTGACGCCTCAAGGACGGCGCGCCTTGGTTCGTGCTGTTAGAGTAGTCGAGAAAACCAATCGTCAGTTTCTATCTGTTCTAAATGAATCAGAATGGGAGACAATGCGTGCAAGTCTGCTGAAACTGATTGAAAGCAGTAGCAAGAGCTAGCAGGTTGTTTAGCGAACCCTATTGCAGGAGCGCCGACCAGCGGAGGTTCTGGTCCCTGGTTACGTTCAATCTGCGTATGTGTCGTCTTGGGGCGCCAATTAGAGGCGGCTGGAGCATGTTCTTGGTACCAAGCGGGAAATCTTCAGGAAGGGATGTGAGCTGGAATGCTAGTGCTTCCGAATCCAGTCGAGCAGTTCGCCGAGATGTTCGTCCATCGTGGTAATCTCGGATCGAAGATCCTGCAGCATTGCAATTCGGTCCTCTAATAAGTCGATCGTCAGAGTGGCGTCTTCCTCGTGATTGCCAGTGATCTTTTTTATACGCTCGCGCTGCCGTCGATGTCCCTTATGGGCAAGGCAAAATTGCAAGTGTTGCCAACGAGCTACAAGCACCTCTGCGTGAGTCTTGCCGTCCGTTGAACCTTCAGGTACAGTATTCAAGTAAGCTCTAACCGTGGGCGGATAGGTGGCGTGCTCTTGCGCCTCGTCGATTAGAACGGTGAGGATGTTCGGCATTGGACCGGGTTTTCGGTCACCTGAATGTTCCGCTTTAAATGCCCAGAGTGACAGCCCAGCTTGTCCAGCACCTTCCAGGATGTCGACGGTGTTAAATGAAAAGCGCGATAAATCGGCAACTTCTAGCGCACCAGAAATGATACCAGTCATGCCACCTGCGATGAAGTTGGCATAGGTGTTGAATCTGATCGCTTTGTCTCGCAACTCGGTGAGATGAGCTGTTTTTTCCTGATTACGGGCAATTTCTCTATCGATTGCGTTAGTGCATCGCCGAACGTCAAAGCCGACTGCGGCCAGCTCTTCAGTGAATTGCTGCTTCGCGAGCAGGTAATCCACTGTATCTTGGATCTGTCGCGTTGATTTCCATCGCACATGCGCATCTGCAAGTTGCTCTACTTCATCGAGCAATCCCCAGGATTTGAGTAGCGAGATACAGTTGGATGAGAGCCCTTCGAAACTAACCTTGCTAGTATTCTCATCCGCAACACCGTTAATCGAAAGCAAGACGGATGGAGCCGCAGGTTCGACATAAGGTATCGGACTCTCAATGTTAGCGGCTGGGTCTGTGGCAGCAGCGTGAGCTTGAGCATTGCTCGCCTGGACCATTAGAACGCCGGCAATCAAGATAAGAAGTAGTCGCTTTGCTATGCTGCACATCAACTGGGTTCCCGAGAAAGCACTCCACACAAAGTCGATTGTGTTTTGCACTTATCAACTTCCAGCTCTCAACTGATAATGTTAGCCGATCATTATCAATTCATATCGAATTTTGCGCATAATTGTAGTGTAGATCCGGCGTTGTTAGTAAAATGTAGGAGTTTGTGGAGTCGGAGAGCGTCTGATGACGTTTGAGGCGAAATGAGAATCTCCTCATCTTGGTACGAGATATGTGTGGAAGATACACCCTTGCGCATACCCACAAAGAGATCATGGAGCGATTCGGTCTCGAGGAGCTTCAGTTGGAGTTTGATCCTCGATACAACATAGCGCCATCACAGGTGGTGCATATTATTTTACAGCAGCGGGTCAACGACGATGTCCAGGCTCGTCTCGTACTGGCGACTGCGAGCTGGGGGCTGGTTCCTTCCTGGGTAAAAGATCCGAGATTGCTGAAGCCGATGATCAATGCGCGAGGCGAGACGCTGGTCGAGAAGAAGACTTTTCGCGGAGCATTTGCGAAGCGGCGATGCTTGATTCCAGCGGATGGTTTTTTCGAATGGACAGGAGTAGGGAAAAAACGACAGCCGATTCTCTTCCGTGTGAACAAGGGTCAGCTCTTTTCGTTTGCAGGACTCTACGAATCTAGAATATCGCCGGAAGGTGAGATTCAGCGCTCTTGCGCTATCGTAACCATCAACGCCAACGAGAAGATCTCGACGTTTCACGATCGTATGCCTGTTATTCTGACGCCTGAGGCTGAGAAAATTTGGATTAACGACGAGATCGAAGATCCTCTTCGCCTGCAGCCTTTGCTTCAGCCGTTCGACAATGACTCAATCGACTATTTCCGTGTTTCGACGGTGGTCAACTCTGCGAAGCAGGATGTTCCTGAATGTGTTCAGCCGCTGCCGGCCGAAGACTCTGAGATTGTTGAGGCTGTGTTCTAGATATCCAGCTGGAACGATTTCGGGCATGCTCGATGCCGGCGAGACGCCGGCGCTCCCAGTGATGCGCCGCTACTGGAGCCGCTTCCGGAGGGTGGCAGTTGAGTTTGCCGACGTGCACCTCGGAGATGTTTCGTCGACACGCACTTCAGCGATGTTCTGCCGACACGCACCTCGGAGATGTTTTGCCGACGTGCACCTCGGAGATGTTTCGTCGACACGCACTTCAGCGATGTTCT
>CAZISK010000873.1:0-1165 GCA_964541355.1 uncultured Candidatus Obscuribacterales bacterium | reverse complement strand
CCGACGTGCACCTCGGAGATGTTTCGTCGACACGCACTTCAGCGATGTTCTGCCGCACTTCGGCGAAGTTTCGGCGGCTGAATTCTATCCAATTGCTCCTAAAATTGCTTCGGCACTCGTTTGCTATCGTTATTCTTTCTTCGGCACTTTCTTTTTTGTTAGCCGAACGCGATTGCCATACTCGGCGCGGAAGTTTTTTCGATCAGAGGCCGAGAGCAGCGGTGTTGCACCAAGCTCGATAAGGGCAAGGTTCGGCATGTCAGCTAACATTTTCAAGCCTTTGTATGAAATCTTGGAATCACCAAGAAAGACGGCGCGCAAACTTTCGATTTCAGTGACAGAGTGAAGATCGTCGTCGTTATTCAATATGTTCTCTATGCTGAGACGCTCGAGATTATGAAGGACCTTGAGATGTCCCAGTGAGGCAACAGGAATGTTCGTGTAGCCAAGCAATAGAGCCTTAAGACGCGGCAATTTGCAAACAGTATCGAGCGCACCTTCGGTCAGTTCTTGATTATACTGAATGTCGAGTTCTTCCAGCGTGGAGAACTTGGCTACTGGCTCCAAATGCACGTTGTCGAGCTTGCAATTGGCAATATGTAGTACTCGCAGCTTGTTCATTCCGCTGAGCGACGAAAGTGAATCGTTGAGCTGTACACCGCACAGATTTAGATTCTGGAGAGCGGTCAAGGCGCCGAGTTTTCTGACTCCGACCTCGGTGAGCTTCGTATCCATCAAATCTAATTCGACCAGATTTTTGAGTTTGGAAATATGCTCAGCGCCTGAATCGTCGATTTGCGTGTGGATTGCTTGCAGCACTGCAATTGGAAGTTTTGTTATGTGTGCTAATCCCTGGCTGGAGACCCTGCTTTTGCTGATATTCAGATTCTTTAAACCGCTAAGACCAGCGACCCTCGCCATGCCTCTGTCCTTGAAGAGTGGAGTGCAAACCGTAAGAGTATGAACGTTTGGACCAACGAAAGGTTTTAGCGCTTCTTCCGGATCTGGAGCGGGTGTCAAAAACACGTTACCTGATTCATTGGCAAACCAGTCCATCATCGGCTCTTCCTTTTCCCGGTCTGCATTGAGAAGGGTCGACATGCTCTTATCTTCGGATGTATCTTTAACTCCGGAATCGGCGGAATTGTTCAATTCTTGATCGAGC
>CAZISK010000872.1:0-3817 GCA_964541355.1 uncultured Candidatus Obscuribacterales bacterium | reverse complement strand
GGGACCAATCCAAACAAGTTGACAATCACATCTATCAACGTGGCTACGGGCGACAGCAATCCAGCCGCATGAAAAGCAATTCCAGGCTGATATCCGAGAGTAGAAAAGTAATCTACTCCGGTCAAGCACATTACCTTCCACCACGAGTCCTGATGATGCGGTGAGGCTTTCGGGCTCCTGCGTACGCCATCCAAAAACCAGCGACGAAATTTATTTTGCAGCGTCACAGACCTGCGTTCTGCGGTGATCACAACTGCTCCCTTTTCTAGATACAGGATCGCTAGACGGACGATCGTTTATAACTAGTTAGCAATTTTTGTGTCAATTAAGAATCAACAACAAGACATAGGTATCAAGAAACTATCAAGACGCCTGATCCAGTTTTATTCGTCGCTGAGAAAGCGATATCCGACGCGCGTTTCAGTTCTGATGAATTGAGGCCGGGCGGGATCGGATTCGATTTTGTTACGCAAATTGGCTACATGCACTCGGAGCGTATGTGTATCGTCCGCATACTCTACTCCCCACACCTTGGACAAGAGCTGGCGGTGAGTGAGAACACGATTTCGGTACTGAATCATACATCTCAACAGGTCGTACTCTTTTGGAGTGAGGTGCACTTCCTGACCCGACATGAGCACTTTGCGGTGTACATAATTGACCTCCAGTTCACCGACTCGGAATGTCGGTTGCTCCGGATCTTCCTCACTGTTTGAAACTCGCCGAAGAACAGCGCGCATGCGAGCAAGCAACTCTCCAATACCGAAAGGTTTGACCAGATAATCATCGGCGCCGAGGTCGAGAGCCTTGATTTTATCGTCCTCCGAATCCCTTACGGAGAGAACGATAATGGGCGACTTGCTCCATTTTCTAAGCTCCTCGCAAACGGCAAAACCATCAGTTCCTGGCATTGCCAGGTCCAGTATTACCAGGTCGGGTGGATGTTCCGATGCTAAATTTAGCCCCTCTTCTCCGTCGGAAGCGGTGACGACCTGATAACCGGTTCGCTCCAGTCCGGCTCTCAAGGCTCTTCTGATCTGAGGTTCGTCATCGATAATCAATACTTTCATTATTGACTTGGTCCTGGTTTAAATTCTTCAAGCGGCAACTTGATAATGAATATAGCACCACCATCGGTTCTATTCTCGGCAGTCAACGTACCGTAGTGTGCTTCGACCAGGCCTTTGCAGACTGCCAAACCAATTCCAAGCCCGGGAATCGAACTCTCCTCCAGTCCAGCGCCGCGAATGAAGGGCTCGAAGATCTGGTCTTTCTCGGTCGCCGACAGTCCACGCCCCCTATCCAGTATCTCAATCACCGCCTTCTGCTCTTCAGATTTCGTTGTGATCTCCACTTTTGATTCTGAGGGTGAATACTTCAGAGCATTTTCCAACAAGTTTCTCAAAACTTGAGTCATCTGCGCACTGTCAACCATGATATCAGCTAGATTTCGATCCAGATTCACCAGAATTCTTCGATTGGCATCAGGACCGAATGACGCGAGAACCATACCAATCAACTCAGTTACCGGTGTCAACTCAAAGTTGGGACGCCAGGCATCAGCTTCCAATCTGGACAAGTCCAAAATGTTGCCGACCAGAAGATTCAAACGATCGGTCTCTTGTTCTATCGCTTGATAGAGCTCGCGTTGTGTTTCAGCCTCTAGCGGGGGTCCCTCTCCTAAGAGGGTGGAAACGCAAGCCTTAATCGATGTGAGCGGGCTGCGAAAATCATGCGACACCATCGACAGCAAAGCTGTTTTAAGCCGATTAGCGTCGACCAGGGCAACCGCGTGAGCCTCTGTTTTCATAAGCCCATCTCTCTGAAGAATGATGGCGGAGTGATTGACTAAGGTATCGACAATCTGCTGTTGCTCCGGCGAGACCGACTTGGATTCGCCAAGCTTTATGAAGACAGTCCCCAACCTTCTTTGATTCATTTCGATAGCCAGGCTCGTGCCACCATCAGCGCACCACTGATCCGGATCGTGCCGCGAAGATTCATCGACATTTTCATCAGGATAAGAGGCGACAATTCTTCTTGATCCGTTTTCAATTGCAATAATTGCTGCTCGTTCTAAGTCAACCACTTTGGCGACCTGCTTCACTACCTCGACCAGAGCGGATCTAGTATCCAGCTGTGATGCCACCGCCCAAGTGGCCTCTGACAACACCGTCATTTCTCTTTGGTGTTGTCGGGCTTCTAACGCCCTCGCTTTAAGCAAGGCCGTAAGTTGACCGGTCAAGCCCGCTGTAAATAAGAACATGCACAGTGTTAACCATTCGCTGGATTCCTTCACTATAAGAGTGAAGCGAGGGGTGATGAAAAACCAGTTGATACTCAGGAACGAAAACATTGATGCCCAAATTGCCGGTCCACGTCCCCAAAACAATGCAGTCAGCATGACGACGAGCAGATAAAACATCGGCAAATTCGCCGGACTTCTGTCGAGCTGAATCAGATAGCTGAGCCCGGTGCAAATAACGACGCCAATAGTCGCGCCTAGATATCGGAGAATGTGCCTGACCAAGACTGAGCTTTGTGTAAGTGGGGTGGCAAGTTGATAACGCGACATTTATTCACTGATTCGAGGACGACAGTATTGTACTTCATGCCACAATTATCATCGCCTCTAAAGAGTGGCTACTTTCCAGATTAATCGGTCGATATACGACATTGCAAAGAGCTGGTTACGCAAAGAGCGTATGCGTTCAGCGACGCTGTTTCAAACTAATGAAGCTGCTCTACGTGTGGACTTTCGACCAGTTGAAGAGCGAAGAACTAGTCCGCCTTCTTGCTCGAAGGACATCTGCAAATTAGGTTTCAGAACGGTTTCATCGAAATCTACCGGTGAGCCGAATGAGCGCCACTGTATGCGATATCAGCCGCCTTCGATTACACACACGTGTTTAGAGAAAAAAACGCCATCAAGTGAAAACAGATTTGCTACTGATGTTATGGTGAAACACCTGCCCATTCATTTTTGTTCGGAGCGCTCCACAACTCCGTGTGTTTCGATAGACGCACGAGGCGGGCGAATTGAATTTTTTGATTTCGCGAAGCACCACTGGTGAGACCAAACAAAATTGATTAAACCTTGGTTGTCATGTGGGATTTGAATGAATAGTTTGGGAACAATAGTCTCACCAGGAAAGACTAATCGTTCCGCTCGCCCCTCGGCACTCGGAACAGGCCGGTACCGTATGCCTCCTTCAAGGATACTCAAAATTTACTATGCCTCAACGTTCCTCCTGGGACTGATGCTGGCTGTCCCGGTCTCACACTGGGTCAAAGCCAACGAGCTGGGGACACGCGGAGCTTTCGGTCTGATCCTTTGCTGGAATGTCCTCTGCCTGATGCTCCTACCATTAATCCTCGACTGGCTCGAGCGACGATACCTCAAGGCGCGATTCGTGACTATCACCGAAATCGCCAACGACAATCCCCGATTGGCACAAGTTATTTCAAAACAGTGCGAGCAATTGCATATAAATAGCTTGAAGTTCGCCGTGGTCGATACGCCTTCGGACGAGGTCATCTCATATGGACTCTGGCGCTCCAACCCTCGACTTCTTGTGCCTGGCACTCTGTTAAAGCCTGAAAATCAAGAGAAAGCGATACCAAGCGTGGAAGCAGAGCTGGCTCGATTCATCAGGCGTGACGACAATACAGTCATCTTTTTTATATTCGCCGGGTTCCAGGCCATGTTCCTGGTTTTCCTCGTCTGGATGATGCACTGAGCCGCTTTCCCGGTCATTTGACGAATTCAATTCAATGCCCGCAGTACTTAATTCAGCGCTCAAGCAGTTTTAAGGCG
>CAZISK010000871.1:0-3819 GCA_964541355.1 uncultured Candidatus Obscuribacterales bacterium | reverse complement strand
CGCTTCATATTAATCAGGATTGGACTACTCTACAGTTTATCTATGTGAGCATCCGCCAGACATCGTCCAAAGTGATTAATGATCCCCCAATGCGAAAAACCGGCAAGTGCCGGTCATTCGTTGCGATCTCTTCCGTGTCTATCAAGCAAGTTTTTTTGTGTAGGCAAATTCTTGCATTCAGGAGGCGTTTCAATAATCAAATTCTATGTTGGTCTGGACCGTCCCGGCATCATTCCAGAGGACGATTACAAAAATGTGCCAGTAAATTGAGAATGAAGGAGGTCCTCAGTGCGGCTAAAATCAGCAGTTCGGAGGATGACTCCGAACCTGTACTCTTTTAAGCTGAAAATTGAGAGTAGGCGGAGTAGATAGTATGTCAGAAGCTAATCCGAAGTGTCCGATCTATGGTCTTCTTAAACTGTTAAGCGCAAAGTGGACGATTGAGATTTTACGAGAGCTATCGATCAAACCAACTAGAACGACAGAGTTTCTTAGAAGTACACCCGGACTAAAGATGAAGTGCCTTCAGGAGCGACTCCGGGCGCTGCAAGCTGCTGGTCTTATTGCTCGTGATGTTTCACCAAATAAGGTGCCCTCGGGAACGTACCACGTTACTGCAAGGGGATTGAGAATGATTGAGGTCTTACTTGCAATCCGAGAGATTGCCGCGGAAACGATGGACTATAGCTGTGTGTGTCCCCTCGAAATTCAAACGGAGCATCACGGTTCTCTCAGTAACATAGAATTCGACTGTCCTACTCGGGTTGAGCGCTGTTCTTAACGATCTTCCTTTCCTAAGTCGGTTCTATCAAGGCTGGTCCTTCCTCTGTTCCAAGGCAATTGAGAAACAAAAAAACCCAAAGCGCAACTATCGGATACTCCGGACACAATCATACCCAATGCCACTACCACCGACAGCCAGATGAACGGCGGATAGACGACATAAGCCAACCCGATTCCAACAAGTGTCAGTAGACCGGAGACAATGCGAACCTGCCGTTCAATTGACCATCCTATGGTTCTTCGCTCTTCACAAGCAGAGACTCTCAGATCTTGACTCGCCATGATATTCCACCTTTTTAGAATGTCGAATGCCGGTAATGACATCCAGTTTTGTTCATGGTAAGACTATTTCACACCAGACAGAGATGGCCATCGACTGTCAGAGCGATCCACATCCATCACGAGGATGATCCCTTAGCGGACAACAGGCTTTATAATTCATCTGATCCGTACAGCAATACATATTTTTGTTTCGTGCGATCGAAATCAACGCAAAGGGGGCAAATATGCATGCAAGACGGGTGCTGACAGGATTTATCCTGACCATACTGTTCGCTGTCGGATCTATAGTCATCTCCTCGGTATGCGAGGCCAGCGACGAAGGCAGCACTTCAGAGCATTCGTTCCGCCCTAAGCCCGCGTCGCCCGAGAGCAGGAGAGGACGAGCCCAATTTACAAAAAACCGGTGCAATACGTGTCACACCGTAGGTGGTGCCGGAGGGTGCCTGGCGCCCCCATTGGACGGCATCGGAGCTCGACGGTCAGAGGGATTTTTGCTCTTAAGAATTGCAAAGGGCGAAAAGCATGAATCTGAGTTTAACTCAAAGTACGGAGAGGAGCTCATGCCCCATTTGAGAATCGCTCCTACCGATGCACGCGCAGTAGTTCAGTATCTTCTTACCATTCCTGAGCCACAGAAAGGATTTAAGATTGTCGGGCACAAGGAAGCAAAACCGAACGATCAACCTGGCGATGCCTCCACTGGCGATGCTGCATCGATTAGACGAGGGCGGTTGTTATTGAGTAGCAAGGGTTGTCTTGCTTGTCATTCCATAGGTAATTTGGGTGGATCTTTTGCTCCGAAATTAGATGGTATCGGCAGCCGGCGGACGAAAGAGTTCGTAAAATCCCAGATGAAAAATGCCGATTTGCTAACACTTGGCGTGGACTCCGAATACAGCACGAAAGGCACCAATATGCCACCACTGAATTTGACCGATCAAAACGTTTCCGATCTGGCCAACTATTTAATGTCGCTCAAGTAAAGAGCAGGCGTTCAGCAATGCCGGCAGGAACTGGTGAATCCCGCTTCGAGCGCTGCTAGCGTGGTCTCGCACACACACTGATGACTATTGCTAGTTGACTGCGCGCACATCGTGGTTATTACAGGGTGTCGACAATAGTTCGAAGTGTCAAGAATGGACGCACTTTGGTCAGTCGAAAGGACGACTGCCAAACAAAAAAAAACATACTTAAAACGGGCGACGAAAAACCGTTGCAACACTGTCAGTATGACATCACACAGCGTAAATTGAGGGTGAAGCATATGAAAATATTGATAGCGGTAGACGGGGCGGATTGTTCGGCCAGAGCGGTAGACTTCGTGACCGAAAGACCTTGGAGCACCGAGGATCGGTTCCTAGTGGTAACCGTTGTCGAGCCTATTCCGCAAGAATATGGACTTGGCTACGTACCGCCGCCTAGCGGCGAGAACGAGCAGCATATGTATGATGACTGCGCAAAAGTTTCCGGAGATGCTGCAGCAAAAATCAAGAGCGCATTTCCTACCAGCATAGTGGAAGTAAAGGTCGCAAATGGCTTTGTGGCTGAGACGCTCACAAAACTCGCAGAAACCTGGGGCGCAGACCTCCTGATTCTGGGCTCACATGGACGAAAGGGACTCTCCCACTTCTTTCTCGGCAGCGTCGCCGAAGAAGTTCTTAAGAAGGCTCCTTGCTCGGTGGAAGTCATCAAACTCAAACAAGAAGCTAAAGAGAAAGCTTTGGCCCCCGGAGCGCTCCAGTCCAAGGAATCGATGAACTGAGAATGGCAGCGTCGCGAAGTTATTGCTGCTCATAAATAGCCTAGTTGTGATTCTCAGTTCCGACGGTGAAGACACCAAGTAACACTGAAGCTGCCGTGAATAGCCAATTTGAGCACGATCGTCATCTTGTGCAACTACCATGTGCAATAGAACGCAACACAGCTGACAACTGTAATCGAGGTCTGACTATGGAAAATGCGAAGTACTCCGTAATTGAGCCGGATCAATTGCTGAAAGCAATCAAGACCGAGAACCATTGGCTTATAGCCGACGTGCGCCCTAGGCACGAGTTTGTCACCCAGCACATTCCAGGTTCCGTTAATGTGCCACAAGCACTGTTGCCCAGGTTGTTAGAGACTGAAGGAACGGATAAGAGAATTATTCTCGTATGCAACAATGGCAAACTGGCACGGCGGACGGCCTTTCGACTCGACAAAGACTATAAGAATATCTACGTCCTGGAAGGGGGCGTGATGCTCTGGAGACTAAGCGGTTTTCCTACAGATCATCGTATGTTAACGATACCAGAGGAAATGCAGGTGGACATCATTTTTGGTGCAGGAGCACTGTTCTCGGCTGCAATGATACTATCAGTTTCTCCAATTCTAATCGGGATTGGAGCATCGCTCGTCGCAGGCAGCTGCACTCTCAACGCTGCAAAGAAACTCTCAAAGCACCTCGCGAATTCATCGAGAAAAGATCGTTGTCTCTCCGCCGCTCCAGGATTGAACACGGTGGAATGAAGGCTGGAGGAAGTCGATCATTCTTTTGGCTACCCATAATCATTCCTGGAGTCGAAGCGGACCATTACGTCAAAATGGGAAACTTCGCTTGATCAATAGAATATAGAAGCCAGTTGGACAGAACGATAGATGATCAAGGGGCGCGATCGACCAGTTTATTCAAAGGAGCCACACAGCATGATATCTCATCTAGAACAAACCCGTAATATGTGGCTCACGAAGCTGCGGATTGGGGATCTTGCTTACGAG
>CAZISK010000870.1:0-3822 GCA_964541355.1 uncultured Candidatus Obscuribacterales bacterium | reverse complement strand
CAATTCTCGCGCGCGCGCACGCTCAAATCCAGAGTGTGGATGCTGCAACGCTTTCATTCAAGCTAAACGTGGACTTTTCGATTGACCGGGAGCAGCTTCTGGATCGGCGCCTCGGCATCGGAGCGGCAGTCTTGCTTGCCGCCATCGATGGACGGCAGGAATAGGCAGGGGTACAGAACTGCAGATGGCTCCGAGGAAACTTCCGGAGCACATGCATGGCTGCCCGTTTTGCGCGGGCACGATGGCTGTTTTGGCAAGCTTTCTTCTGACGATGTTTGGAATTAGCTGTCATCTATGACGACCATTGAACAGGGCTATCGCTCGGCCTGAACTAGACCATTCGAAAGAATAGTTGAATAAGAGTTAAGAACTCCGGGGTCCGTTGATTTGAAGTCTAGAATCGAACTACCGTCCTGAGGATGCATAATGCAGGAACCAGAAGACTCCTTGCAGTGGAAGCGAGGCCGTCATCGGAGTGTGAATCTGCTTTTCGTTATCCTCCTGACGCTGGTAATCGCACCCGCCGTTTACTTCTTCAATGTCGTCAGAAGCGACTACCAACGTTATGTCGATCCGAAGAACTGGACTTCAAAAAGCGCCAATGTAAAAAGCGTAGTCATTCAGGATGGGGATAGCGGCTATGTTCTCGTCGTTAAAATGACAGTTGATGGTCGAGACCTCGAAGACGGACTGGCTCCAAAAAAACAGAAGGATGCAGAGGCAAGAAAGGCCAGCATCTTGAAGCAGGGAACAATCCAGGTTTACCGCAACAACTCAAACGCATTCGAATACTCCCTGTCACCAATCAATGCCGGCAGCAAGAAATTTCTGCCGACTCTTATGACCATTGTGATTTTGGGGGGAGGAACGGCTGCAACCCTTGTTCTTCTATGGATCTATTTGCATAAACAAATTGACGTCGCCGCCGGCATGGTGCATCGCTCGAGGTTTGTCGCTGACAGAGTGAAACGTCTATAGTTCCTTCAGAGCGAACGCAAACATATCGGTAGTCCTTTCGATCTCCAATTCGCTGAGGCAGCCGTCGTGTCCTGGGTTTGCGGTCCAATTGAGATATCCTTGATTCTTTTGTCTTTGATTATCAGATTTTCGATCTTCCACAGGTGCATGGAGCGCTACGCACTGGCATTGAGCGGGTTGAAAAATCCACTGGGTAATCGAGCCGGAGTCGGCTCTCTGGCGGCGCCCGCAAAGAGGGCAGAGGCGCAGCACTGCTTGTTTGTTTGGTGATAGACAGGAACAATTGTCGGTGCTGAAAATCCACTGAGTGATCGAGCCACGAAACTTCTTCTTGCCGCACACCTCGCATATCTCGCTTGTAGATTGAGTCTCTTGAGGCATTGTCCAATACACCTGATTCGGCAGTGCTACATTCTACTCGTCGATATCTACGACCTCCATTACTTTCATTTCCTAAGATCTTCGTACACTGACCCGCGTCGCATGTAAACGAGTTGACGCGATTTGCCTGGCGCAAGCGATCACAATTAATACCGTTGGATATCGCACCGGTAAGACCTTACCACTCAGGCACCGACGACGCTTAGCTGACTTCAATCCTACAGGAACTACGGCAACACAGAGCG
Source organism: uncultured Candidatus Obscuribacterales bacterium (assembly GCA_964541355.1). Taxonomy (GTDB): domain Bacteria; phylum Cyanobacteriota; class Vampirovibrionia; order Obscuribacterales; family Obscuribacteraceae; genus JADYXR01. The sequence goes on along the minus strand of CAZISK010000870.1, from coordinate 2,218 downwards.
AAACAAATATTGTACGAGCCCGCCGAAATTTGTGATTGTGACTTGTCTTCCGATGCCGTTTTCCACAGGAGCGTTTCAACACCAGAAAGATCGCCGCCAGCAGACAGCACGAGCAAATCCTATAAGAAGCGGATCTCTACCTTCTACCGCCCAGTCCATCCTCTCGCTGCGCATCGACGGTGCGGGCCTATAAGGTAACCACACCTAATTTCCGCCAATCCAAAATCAGTCGCGAAGACCCGGAGCCTGCTCACGGCTCAAACAAGTAACCAAACACGCCCAGGCAAAGGCAGAGAAGCATTGCTTCTCGCCTCTGCCGTGTCTGAAAGGAGACTGCAATGTGGTTCGAATCGAAAGAGGCACTGGCCGCCTACTTCTTGGATCATCCGGATCTGAAGCATCTGAAACTCAACAGCTGCACCGGGATCACGAGCCTGCCACCGCTGCCAGGGTCGCTGACCGATCTGACAGTCTACAACTGCCCCGGGATCACTAAACTGCCGGCGCTGCCGCGTTCGTTGACCGGCCTGCGAGTCGACAACTGCCCCGGGATTACGGGACTACCGGCACTGCCGAGCTCGCAGTCCTATCTGAGGGTTGACAACTGCCCCGGGATCTCGAGACTGCCGGCGCTGCCAAGCTCGCTATCCGAACTGGAGGTCGAAAAGTGCGCCGGGATCACGAGACTGCCTACACTGCCGAATTCGCTGACTTATCTGCGGGTCGACAATTGCCCGGAGATCACGAGCCTTCCAGCGCTGCCGAGGTCACTTACCCATCTGCTGGTCTACCACTGCCCCGGGATTACGAGACTGCCAAGGCTGCCGCGCTTGCTGACCTATCTGCGGGTCGACAGCTGCCTCGGTATCACGAGACTGCCGGCGTTGCCGAGTTCGCCGGGGTTGCCGAGCTCGCTGACCTATCTGCGGGTCGACAACTGCCCCGAGATCACCAGACTGCCGGCGCTACCGAACTCGCTGACCTTTCTAGGGGTCGACAACTGCCCCTGGATAACGAGACTGCCGGCGCTGCCGAGCTCTCTGACCCATCTACGGATCTACAACTGCCACAGGATCACGAGCCTGCGGGGGCTGCCGCACTCGCTGACCGATCTGCAGGTCGACAGGTGCCTCGTCTGCGGGTCGGCAGCATGGCTGGGATCACGACGAGCCGTCTGCTGGCGCTGCCGGGCTCTCTGACGATCTAATGGTGGGTGACTCACATAGAGACGTCGCCTGCGAAAAGAGCGAGCGGAAAAGTCCGCTCGCTCTTTTGCGCTTTCTTGCTGGTTCCAGATGCCCAAAAGCAGTTGTTCTGACCTTGTCCGCACGCGACTTTCTCAGCGAATCAAGACCGTACATCGGCTCATCGTCTTACTTACAATGCCTGTCTCCATTCGCCGATCTCGATAATCTCACCCCAGTTGCATTTTCGACAGGAACGGTTATGCATGGGCTGTTAGATTTCTGCGCAAAAATCTAACAGCCAACTCGTATTCATTCCGAGCAACGCAAGCCAGAGCCCGGAAATGCCCGGATATCAAGAGACTTCGGATGCGCACCATTTTGCAATCCATGCACAGCTAGCTGAGAAACAAGCGATTTCTCAGGACTCACTCAGAAGCAGCGATGCTTCGCGGAATTTCTCAAAACACAACGAAATCACAATATTGCACCAGGTCAGACGCCTCGCGCAAGAGGTTCTGGTGTTAAGTGGTTTCGCGCGTCGCTAACGCTCCGTGTGTCCCACAATCATCACGGAGTCTCCGCTCAAACTTCCAAATAAGAGAAAGTGGTAGACTCATGCCGTCGTAGCCGGCTTGCTCATGTACAAGCTGCGCAACAAGCGTTTCATGACGTCCAGACCGTGGATGCCCTTCGTGGCGAACGGTCTCATTTTGGTAGCGACGTCGGTGGTGCTCCAGTTCGTGTTCGGAGCTGGAATGGCGCTCTACAACGGCGCTGGCACCCATACGTCCACGCCAGCTGCTCGGACTGCCCCCGCAATGCAGTCCGCTCCCTCGCCAACGATTCAGGCCGCCCCATCGGGATTCAATCTCGACGCGACCCAGATCGCCATCGGCGCAGTCAGCATGTGCGTGCTCATCGGCATTTTCGTATCTATTCGTCGCACACGCGAAGAGCAGAGATGAAAGGGTATGTTCGAAAGCGTTGCAGCATCCACACTCTGGATTTGAGCGTGCGCGCGCGCGAGAATT
>CAZISK010000869.1:0-3827 GCA_964541355.1 uncultured Candidatus Obscuribacterales bacterium | reverse complement strand
CTCGATCCTGTATAGACTGAAAAACATCGATGCCTGCCAAGCTGGCACCATACGTGATGCTTATCAGCTGAGCAGAGACTTTTTGAGGAGCTCGAGACTTCTCTCATGGGCCAACTTGGCTGCCTCTTTATTGTAAGTAGCACGAGCATCACAACTGAAACCGTGATCTACACCGTCATACATGTAAAGATGGAAGTTGTTCTTTCGAGTCAGCTTCTCGGCGATCTTTTCATAGGTAGGTTTTGGTACAAACTGATCTAGCTCTGCAAAATGGATAATGGTTTCGCATCGAATCCGCTCGGCTTCCTCAAGGAACTGCTCGAGAAATACAGGATAATAGGACACAGCCGCATTTAAATTGAATTGACCGGCGAGCCTGTATGCCAGCTTGCCGCCCAGACAGAAACCTATAGCACCGACTCGACCAGAACAGCGCTTGTGGTCGCGCAAGGCAGTAGCAGCCTCCTTTAGATCAGAGAGACCTTTATTCTCATCGAACATCTCGAAATATTTCAAAGCTTGGTCGAAGTCTGCGCCCTCGTAGCCAAGCTCGATACCCGGCTTGATTCGCCAGAACAGATCCGGAGCCAGTACGACGAATCCCAATTCAGCCCAGCGATCCGCGACGTTGCGAATATGCTCGTTAACTCCGAATATCTCCTGAATTAATAACAACCCTGGACCGTTTCCAGTAGCCGGAAGCGACAGATACGCATCGAAAAATCCATCACCAACCGAAACGCAAACTTTCTCAGATGCCATCTGCATCTCCTCCGTCAAGAATGCCAGTCAAGCCGCTCCAGCTTGACGCATTGTCCTTGCAGTAGGCTCTCTTCATCGGCTCCAAACTGAATCAAACAATTGGCCTTTGCAAGACCACTTAACATGTGGGAGTCCTGCCTGCGGGTTGGTAGCACATTTAGTGCGCCCTCAGGCGAACAGCTTAGTATACCGCGAACAAAATCCATTCTCCCTGCTTTCTTCTTCATATTGGCTGCTGCCAACGCATGCCAACCGTCGGGCGTGGGTCCAGCGGCACTGCCTTGCATTTTTCGCAGCGCCGGCTTAACAAAGAGGTTGAATGTAACAAGTGCGCTCACAGGGTTGCCAGGAAGCCCAAAGACGAGCTTTCGTCCCTTTGCATCGCTTCCGATATTCTGATAGCCGAAAAAGACCGGCTTTCCTGGTTTGATCGCCACTCTCCAGAAAACGGTGTTGATCTTCAGATCCTCTTCTAGAACTGTCTTCACGAAGTCGTGCTCACCAACGGAAACTCCACCTGCAGAGACCACGACGTCTGCATTCTCGAGAGCCTCTGAGAATGCCTGAAACACGGCTTCGCGAGTGTCCAGCGCGTGAATGGCTCGGCAATCCGGCAGTCCAAGCGCCTTTACCGCGGCAACCAGGGAGTACGAGTTTGATTCATAAATCTGACCGCTTTCCAGCACTGCGCCGGGCTTGACTAGCTCATCTCCGGTCACTACGATCGCGACACGCGGCTGTCTGCTGACGGCATATCCGGCGTATCCGAACCCGGCCAGTAGTCCTACTACCGGTGGTGTCACTCGTAGTCCGGAGGGAATGACTCCTTCACCCTCGCGAACCTCATCGCCACGACGCCTGATATTCTCGCCCGGGGAAGCCTTGACCAATACAGCAACATGTCCATCTTCTTCGCGGCAATACTCGCGCATGACGACTGCCTCTACCGATGGTGGCACCATGGCGCCGGTCAAAATCTTGATCGTCTCTCCTTTTTCGAGTGGATGGACATTGCCGGAATCACCGGCATGTATGGTTGTCTTGAGCCTCAGCCTGCCAGGATTAGATTCTGAAGCCGTCGCCACATCCTCCAATCGTACGCCAAAGCCATCGACGGCGGAGTTGTCAAAGCGCGGCAGATCGAAGCGCGCCACCACATCTTGCGCCAGAAACCTGTTGAGGATCTTGTCCAGTTCGACTTCCTCATGCGGCAGCGGAGTGACAGTGTCTAAAACCTTTTCGAGAGCTTGATCGTATGTAAGCAGCCCCGTTATTGGGCATTGAGTAGTCATTCTTCCTCGCCCGAATGAGCTGCAGCTTTGGCTGCATGCTTCTGCTTGTCGTGGCATTTTCCGGCTATCATCGGTATGGCATGAAAGATGGACGGAAGCAGTACGTCAAGACCGTCTTCGACTCCGCCCTTGGAGCCCGGCAAACTGACGATTACCGATTGCTTTCTCAAGCCCGCATTGGAGCGCGACAACATCGCATATGGATTGCGGTCTTGACCGTAGGCTCTGACAGCCTCCGAGACACCGGGCAAAGGCTTCTCAATCAAGCGTGCCAGCGACTCTGGCGTAGAGTCTCTTGGGCCCAGTCCGGTGCCGCCGGTGGTGATGACAAGATCGACCTGGAGTTCGTCCGTGCAGCGGCGCACAGACTCAACAATTTCAGCTTCTTCATCCGGTATAGTGCGGAACTCCACAACCTCTATGTCGTGCGACGCAAGACGATCGACAATGATCTGTCCGGATTGGTCCTTGGCTGTTCCAGCCGAGATCCGATCGGACATGACGAATACGGCAGCCTTGACCTTTCGATCGACTTTTGACTTAAAGTCAGACTTTCCGCCGGTTTTCTTGAACAGAAATACCTTTTCAATCTCGGCGCTCTCATCGAACATTTTGACCATGTCATAGATGGTCAGAGCAGCAACTGAAGCCGCGGTAAGCGCCTCCATCTCGACGCCGGTTCGTTCTGTCGCTTTGACGGTCGTCTCGATCAAAATGGTGTCCCTCTCAAGCTCATACTCGACACCGACGAATTCGAGAGCAATCTGGTGGCAGTACGGAATGATCTGGCTGGTATTCTTCGCAGCCTGTATAGCAGCCACTTTCGCAACCGTTAAAGGATCGCCTTTAGGCACCTCGTTGTTACGAATGCGAACGATCGTGTCAGGGCTGACTTTCAGCGTAGCCCGCGCCACGGCTGTCCTAAAGGTAACTACTTTGCGAGAAATATCGCGCATCTCATCCTCCGATCTCGATCATTGTACGATTTTGCTGGGCCGCAATCTCCTCCGCAGGCGGATGAGCCTCGGGCTTCTTCAGAAGTGCGTAGCTGATCATCTCTTCGATCTCCTGGTCGGTTGCACCATTGCGAACTCGGTCCTTGATGTTGATCTCAGCCGGGAAGAAAAGACAGGACTTAATCGATCCATCCGCAGTAAGTCTAAGACGATTGCATGTGCTGCAAAAGCTCTCGGACATCGATGTGACAAAACTTACGGTGCCGGTGTGACCTTTCAACGCAAAGTCTTTCGCTACGCTTGAGGGCTCAGTTGCTAGCGGTACGAGCTCAAAGCGCTCTTCGATCATTTGACGCATCTCTCGATATGTCAGAACTCGATCGATTTGCCATTCGTTGTCGCGAAACGGCATGAACTCTATGAAACGAACATTCATCTCGGTATCTTTAAACTGATCGACGAAGCTCAAAATCTCGTCTTCATTGACACCCGCTATTGCCACCACATTCAATTTAATGCTGGCAAAACCGGCTTTATGAGCGGCTTCAATGCCAGCCAATACGCGAGTAAGATCATCGCGACCGGTAAGATCCATGAACCGCTTTCGATCGAGACTGTCGAGGCTGATGTTTAAATGACTGACTCCAGCCGCCTTCAAATCATTGGCGTTATCAGCCAGAAGCGTAGCATTCGTCGTCATGGCCAGAGTTTTCAATCCGTCCAGACTGGCAAGCATCCTGGCCAGAGTAGGTAGATCTCGCCGCATCAAAGGCTCACCGCCGGTAAGCCTGATTTTCTCGATACCTCTTCCGACAAA
>CAZISK010000868.1:0-3829 GCA_964541355.1 uncultured Candidatus Obscuribacterales bacterium | reverse complement strand
TGGTCGCTATCCCGAGTCACGGATTATCCCGAGTGGAAGAATGCTGATTACCAAAGTAGAGATGGAGAGCCGACAATGGCTCTCCACCTTTGTTGAGGGCTCGGAATAGTCCTGATGACTCAGAGACTCTTTAGGAATGCAAGAAGTTGATCGTCAGGGCGATAACGCCCCGGCCGGCCCTCCGGCAACGATGTTTTCTCTAAGATTTTCTCCTGTAATGCAAGATTTGTATGTAGATAAATCTGTGTTGTTTCAACCGATTCGTGGCCTAGCCAAAGTGCGATCATAGCTCGATCGATCCCAGCTTGAAGCAATTCCATTGCACAGCTGTGTCTAAGACAATGCGGAGTGACACGTTTTCTTGCTAGAGATGGACAAACGTGGCTGGCGCTTTTTGAGTGCTTCGTCAGAACGTATTGAACTCCATCCGCACTTAGTGGGAAACCGCGTGAATTAGGAAAGAGGCAATCAGCGCCGTCTCTAACCGGTTCCCGCAACCAAGACGTCAAAACCGAAACAGTTTGTTTGGTTAATGGTATACAGCGTTCCTTTCGTCCTTTCCCCACTACGCGTACGTGTGCTCCTGTGCCCAAAACCACATCCTCCCGCCTCAGCGCTCTAAGCTCTGACAGTCGCAGTCCAGTGTGAACAGCAAGCAAAATTAGAACATGGTCGCGCCGGCCCATCCATGTTTGTTGGTCTGGTGCATCGAGTAGCGCCTTAATTTCGTCCCTCACTAAAAATGTGATCACCCGGCGTTCATAGCGTTTTCCAGGTATCGCAAGCACACGTTGAATTTGGGCAGAGTTTGCGGGTGATTCGAGAGCAACATACCCGAAGAAAGACCGGAGCGCAGTCAGCCGCAAGTTTCGACTACGTGCAGAAATATTGCGCTCCTTTTCCATATGTTCAAGGAAGCTAACGATCAGCGGCGCATCTATTTGAGCTAGATCGAGGTTAGAAGGTGACTTTCCAAGTCGCTCATTTACAAAGTGTAAGAACAGAATGAATGTATCGCGATAAGACTTGAGCGTATGGGGGCTGGCGTTTCTTTGCTTCATCAAGCGTTGAGTAAAGAACTTTTCGAGCAAGACTGCAAACGCTGTTGATTTTGAGTTGGTCATTGTATCTCCTCCCAACGTTTTTCCATTAGCTGGACAGCCAATCCCATTAGCTCTGGACACGCTGTTAGATACCAGTATGTATTTTTCACGTTCACATGCCCTAGGTATGTGGACAGAATCGGCAGTTTACGCTCAACATTCTCGCCGGCGCGATACCAGCGCAATAGAGTTTCAACAGCATAGCGATGCCTCAAATCGTGAATTCTCGGTCCTTTTCTTGCGCCTTTTGCGCGCAAACCACTCATCTGGGACATCACATAAAATTTCGCCCGAACATTGTTAGGATCCAAAGAATTTCCACGGAAAGTGGTAAAGAAATACTCTGAAATAAATCCATGCTCATTGAGATAACTGTCTCGAAATTCCTTGAAATCCTTGATGACAGCTAGCGTGGATGGATGCACTGGCAAGAAACGCGATTGCCCAAATTTGCTTCCGCGTATCGACAAAATACCTGCATCTAAATCAACATCTTGCAGCTTGAGGCTAATTGCTTCACCTAAGCGCATGCCAGTCGTAGCCAGCAGCCCAAACAAGCAGTGATAAGTTTGCCTCCTGAGAATACCGTGATGATTGGAAATCGGTAAATTCAGTGCTGCTTGCAACAACTTCCTGATTTCATTGTCTGAGTACAGATAGGGTTGTGACCTTCCATATGAATGAGGCAAAAGATTCCAGGAAGGAATCTCGGTCCTGGGATCTTCTGCAATTCTGTGCTTAGCGAAATCACGTACATAGCTAAGTCTCTTCGCCCATCTTGCTGGATTAGTGGCTGGACATTGTTGTGCCCATTCCAAAGCTTGTGCCACCATTACATGGTCGAAACCGCGCTGTTCTGCAAAAGAGACAAACTCCAATAAGTTTTTTCCGGACTCCTTTAGTTTGTAACCCAATGTTCGTCTCATTGACCAATATTGAATAGCGGCGGTCCTAAGACTCCCAGGTTGTTTCGACACTTCCGGACCCTTGAGGGATCTTGAAGTTTTTCCAGATTTGTAAGATTGGGACCTAGTCTTTGGGTGCGGCAACAACCCATAAGGTGCGATTTCTGTACGTGGATCAGTTTGGAGACGATGACGAGCGAACTCGCGCACGAAACCTAGATGCTGTGCTCGTGCGCGTTCCACTGACTTCGACGAGTCGCTAACTAGTCGCGCCCACTCCACTGACAATGCTGTGGTAATGTAGCATGCACCACGCTCTTCCATGAAAGACACGAACTTTAGGAGAGCGTACCCAGCTACGCGCAGCCTAACTCCTGATGCTCGCCGAGTTGCGAGGAAGTCTGTGAGACCTTCTCTTAAGCTATTCATAGGCACCTCCTGGCCAAGGCAATCCCATCGAGCGTAATGAAACAAAGTCGACCTTTGCGTAGACTGTGGTACTGCGGATGGTGCGATGTCGCAACACCTCGGAGATCTCCTCTAGCGACGATCCCGACCGTAGAAGTTCAATTGCCAGTGCATGTCTGAATTGGTGCGCCCCATTTCGCTGTGCCTTAATGCCAGCCCGCCGTAGCGCACTCTTAACGATATTGCCAACAACACTTGGACCAGCGAGTCGTCTGAAGGGTGCCCTAACTGTCAGAAACATTGCTCGACATCGTGATTTCGGTCTGCTAATCCGCAAGTACAACGCGATTGCCTCGCCAACATCAACCGGCAATGACATCTGTGTTAGATTCCCACCTTTTCCATGAATTGTGATAAAGCCGTCATCCCAATCAATGTCCTCCAGCTTAAGCGAGACTATTTCGCCCGCTCTCAGACCGAGCCGAGCAAGCAACAAGAGAATCGCATAGTCTCTTTGACCCATTGAGTTCTGCCGGTCGCAGCATGCCAGGACTTTTACGACCTGGTCACGAGGCAACGCCTTTTGAACCGATGGGGTTGCCCAGTTTCGTACTGTCGGCACCGATGCAGCCAGATCAGCTTCGATATAGCTCTTGTAGCGCGCAAAGCGGAGAAATGAACGCAGAGCCGAACATAAAAAGCTAGCAGCGTCACGAGATAGACTGACTGCCCTCTTGGTGATGAAACCCACGATATCAGCTGAACAAAGAGTCGAAAGTTCTTCGACTCCTCGAGCAGCGCAATATTTCAAGAACTGCTCTATCCGCAACTTGTATTGGGTAATTGATATCTTAGCCAGTGCTCGTTCTGTCGCCAAGTACTCTGCATACTCGGTCACCATCTTGTCGAATGCGCTCTGACGATTTGGCGGAGTCAAAAGTTGTAAATTACCCATTCCAGTTTTGCGGAGAATGTCCATAAACTGCCCAATCGTAAAAATATCATCCATCCTCAACTGTCGGCCCAGAGGATTCCTTTTGTCCATGTACTTACGGACATCAAGCATGGATGCCTTTTTAAGAGCCACTCCGCGTTTTTCAAGCCATGCGATGTATCGAGCAATTACTCGAATTTTTCTGCACGCCGTGGTTCTTGCGTAGCCTTCATCCCGCAAATGTGCTGCATATAGGTCGAGAACCTTGTCCGCCGATTGCCAGCTGACTCTGGAAAGATCTAAAAAGAAATACTTTATTGACATACCTGTTGCTTCCTCCAGCGGGGTGCTAAACAGGATCGTCGTACCAATGAAGTATCAGGACTATGCCGAGTAGCGCAATAAAGGCAATACAGCTCGCAATAGTTTTTTTCCAGGAAACTCTTCCACTCGGGATAATCCGTGACTCGGGATAGTGA
>CAZISK010000867.1:0-3837 GCA_964541355.1 uncultured Candidatus Obscuribacterales bacterium | reverse complement strand
CGAACTCGATTCGAAGTAAGTCATGTGGCGATCTGGTAGTTATACTTTTCCGCAGTGGCTCGTGCGCGTTCCAGCTTTGGCGCAAGCGTAAACGCGGAGTTTCTTGTTCGGGCTCAGGTGACAGGTCTTAAAATGCCGAGTCCGCAGCCGTCTTCGACGAGCGCCAGACGAAGGGTTGGGACGAAGTAATGATCTGATTATCGCAAGCATTAGCTGATACTGCCGATAGTGCAACTTTCGAAGTCCTGCTTTCGCGAAGAGCGGAAGAATAATTGCTCTGGGGCATCTGGTTGGTTATGGTGGGATTGAACTTCACCGGTCCGCCAACTAAGTAGAGAAATCGCGAAACCAATAACCAATACCCCAACTCCTGGAGCCCCAAAATGGACTGACTGCCTTTGATGGCTTGCCCCCTTGCTGTCGGTGGCATGAGTCTTCATTGCACGTCTTGCGCAGACGGCGGAGCAGGTCTGGCTCGACTTTAGTCGACTAGGTCTACGCATGCCACGCCCGGCGCAGATTCTCTGATTCTGTCCTGTCTGGTTAAGGTAATGAGAACTGCAGTTCTACTGCTACAACGAGAGCTCGTTGTGCATCTACACAAAGGTCCACAAGAACGGAGCGATTCCTATGAACGTGAAAGAAACTCTGCAACGTGCGGGCGTCTCAGCAAACGCGATCAGCCGACTCGAAGATGAGGGCATGTTGGATGTCCCGTTGCTGACCGCAATCTCCCTCAATGAGTTGAAGAGCAGCTGTGAATTGAAGACGAGTGATGCCCTCAAAGTCAAGCTTGCCTTCCCAGCGGCAGTTGCAACTAGCTCGGCGCCGGCCCTTCAGACCGGTGGAACTGGTGCGATCGAGGTCATTCTCAAGTCGCCGGAGCCGATGTCCGATACCGCCATCCTGGAAGGTATCAAGAACAAGGACGAATCCTCGATCACTGAGGCACGCAGGCGCTGGGGTGAACAAGCGGTTTACGTCCCGGCTGAGGATGGTTCGCTTGATGTGCCGGCAACCTTGGGTGCCATCAGATTTTTCGGGAAGCACGGTTACTCCGATCGCTACGCTAACTCGGCCAAGAAATCGGTCAAGGTGTTGACGCTTGATCAGTTGCTCAAAGAGGAGTGTGAGACCAATCCGCTTTCTCTCAAGGTGTTGGTGCCTGGCGATGCGATGGCTGCGCTTAGTTACGAACAGCGGCTCTTGATCGCCTTTGCGGTGATCACCGGAACCATCAGCGCCGGTGCTGATGAAGACACGATTATCGACAGTCTTCAAAGGATGACGCCACGATGGAAGAACGTCGAAACTGACTTCAAGGTTGCACAGTCTGGGGACACGGAACAGTTTCATGCCTGCAAGCGGCGCTGTCGTCGAAAGACTGGAGAGGCGCAGCCAATCAGCGCCGGTGTCGAGAGGGACTCTTGTGGTGCCAGTAATGGTGTCGTGTCAGCGTTAAATCTCCGGTTAACTCCGGCCGCTGAAGCAGAACTTGAGGAAGCTCTTCTGTCTTGTTTCGGCGATTTCAAAGACCTGAGTCACATGATACTTTGGGAGATGAACCTCAAACTGGAGCACATTGTCGCTCAGGGTCCAATGAACAGCGTCGTGTTCGACCTGGTTGCCTATTGCAAGCGGCATGGGCGAGTCAACGATCTGGTGGTCGGCGCTTACCGGAAAAGACCCGGCAATGCTGATATCGCTGCCTTTGTCAGGAAGCACAAAATCAGCGATTAATCATTCACTAGCGGCGAATCGCTTGCCCTACAGAAAGGAAAAGACATATTATGAGGTTCATTCGTTCCGCCTCTCGTTCTCAGCGCATAATCGCCACCGCCTTATCGCTTGGAATGGCTGTTTTCTCTCTCGCCAGCATTGCGCAGGCTAATAAAATGCTCTCTGAAATGCTGGTACAGGAGTCCCAGAAGGCAGCCGCCGTCAAGAGCTATGAGGACAAGCAGAAGCGTCGCGGCGTCAAGGCATACGCATCCGGTTACTCGACCGGATTGCTGCACGACAACCTCGTCGCAAACCGCGAAGCCAATCACATCGCCCTCTACGGCGGCGATGTCGATGACAGTACGTTCCAGGCAATCGCCAGTGTCAAGGACTTGCGAGTTCTGACCGCACTCTACACGAAGGTAACAGACGACGGTATTAGCCACCTGGTCGGCCAGACCGAGCTTCGCCGGCTCGACATCTACGATTCCCAGATCACAGACGCCTGTCTGCCTTACCTGCGGAATCTGGGGAAGCTTGAGGAACTGGGATTATCGGATTCGAAAGTCACTGATGACGGACTCGTTCAGCTCAAGGCGCTGACCGCTCTTGATACCGTTATGCTCGGTGGCGAGGTCACCGGACGCGGTATCATCCACCTCAGCGTTTTGCCCAGGCTGAGCTACCTCTGCTTATCCGGTAAGAGGGTGAATGATGAGGGAATCGCTGACCTCAAAGAACTCCGGGCGCTGGAGTCCATCAACCTCCCGGACACTAGCATTACGGATCGTGTCTTCAAACATCTGGTAGCTTGCCAGGGTCTCAAGAAAATCCGTCTAGTCGGAACCGCTGTCACGGACAGCGGCATAGTGCAGCTGGCAGCGCTTCAAAACCTGGAACTGGTTGACCTGAGAGACACGCACGTGACCAAGTCTGGCGTCGACGCGTTGCAGAAGACCCTGCCGAACGCTACCATCAAGTACCTTCCCGAAGAGGAAACCGATGGGTTGGTCGACTGCGGATTGTTCTTACTGTTCGGCTTCTTGGCGCTCGCGTTTGGCATGGTACTTGTTCGGTACGTGCTGTCGAGGACCGTGTAGCTCGCCACTTGCACAACGACCTGAGATTGTGCCACCACTCGTAAGTCGAGTGGTGGCACAATGCTGACAATTTCAGGGGTGACAAGTGCTGTCAACCCTGTCCCACTTACCTGCAAGGTTCTTACCTCACAAACAGTCCTACACCCGCCTACACCGTGCTGACTAAACCTGCCGCTTAGTGGGACGGCAGAGGTTGAGCACGGTTAGAGCTGGTTAGCGACTGACACTTTCGAAAAGGTGCACTCATGAAAAACAACGAAGGTTTCGGGATCCAGATCATCACCAACGGCTCTGTCCTGCGCGAGTATACAAAGGACGGTAAGAGTTACGTCGCCGCCCCTTGGAACACCAACTATCAGATCCGCATCCTGGTGCCCACGCTCTTCGGCAACAGCCACCCCTAAAAGCGATTCCTCGCTGTTATCTCAGTGGACGGGCTGGATGTCATGAACGGCAAGCGGGCGACCCCGGAGTCCTCTGGATACGTCGTGGGACCGTTTACCGACAACGACATCCCAGGCTTCCGCTTGAACAACCACGAGGTGGCAGCTTTCCAGTTCGGCGACCGGAACGACTCGTATGCTGCCCTTCTTGACAGGGCTTCGAACGTTGGCGTGATCGGCGTGATCTTCTTCTCCGAGTACGACCCGCCTCGGCACGAGAGCGGAGACTTCTCCTTTGGAACCCGCGGCGGCGGAACTCGGGGCGGCGGAACTCGGGGCGGCGGACACGACATGGGCACCCGCTTCGGTCGGCGGACGGAGCACATCGTGACCGGCACGAACTTTACGAAGGATCGCGAGATTGCTCGCTTTACGATCGAGTACGCCTCGTACAGGAGCCTGAAAACTGCCGGTCTGATAACCGAATCCCTGGGCGAAGTCAACCCGTTCGACGATGGGGTCGGCTGGATGATTGTGTAGCTCGTCGCACCCTACAACAACCTGATTGTGCCACCACTCCACTTGGGTTGTTTCTTGTGTGCTTGCCTATCACACTCTTACCGTACTAGGAG
>CAZISK010000866.1:0-3838 GCA_964541355.1 uncultured Candidatus Obscuribacterales bacterium | reverse complement strand
CTGTCTGATGCATGCAACGACGTCTTCGCTCGGCTAGAAGTAATCGAGCATCCAATCCAGAAGAGCCTGGCGACATGCTCTCCCCAGAAGCAATACTTAATTTCGACACTGTCAGGGTCTGAATTCAACTCAGGCGCGACATAGCGACGAAGCAGGGTCTCAACCTGGTCCCAGCCGGCTTCATCTCGTACGGAGACCCCATGAACATACAGAATAGGCATCGTTGATTCGCCTCATACTCTCGCCCTTCATCTAGTCTTGTGCCCAGAAAAGCATATGTCGATCGCCCGGAAGTGATCGACATATGCTTTCAGCGAGCGGTTAGTGTTGACTGTGGTGAAATCGGCTCTACGCGATTGAAGAGCGGAATGCCCTTCCGCTCCTCACAGCTCGAATTGGTGCAAGACCGTCAGGCGGTTTGAACTTCTGCGGCAGATTTGAGACCGAGCTCTTCAATCATGCGATCACGCATAACGAACTTCTGGACTTTGCCCGTTACGGTCATCGGAAATTCGCTTACCATTTTTATGTATTTAGGCACCTTGAAGTGAGCGATATGCTCCTTCAGCCATCCGCGCAGAATCTCCGGATCGATGTTGCGACCAGTTTTGGCGATGAACCACATCGCCACCTCTTCACCGAAGTGCTGGTCCGGAACGCCGAAAACCTGCGCTTGCGAAATGTCCGGATGAGTATGGAGGAACTCTTCGATCTCGCGTGGATAAACGTTCTCTCCACCGCGACAGATCATGTCCTTGCTTCGCCCGGTTATGTTGAGATAGCCTTCATCGTTCATGGTTCCTAGATCGCCGGAATGAAGCCAACGAGCTTTGTCAATCGTCTTCTCGGTGGCTTCCGGATTGTTCCAGTAGCAGAGCATTACGTTATGACCCCGACACAGAACCTCACCTTGAGAGCCTCGTGGAACAATCGCTCCGGTCTCTGGATCGATCAACTTCAACTCTATACCAGGAATAATTCGACCAACGGTCGTAGCCCTGATTTCAAGACTGTCTTCAACAGTGGTGGCAGTCATGAGCGGCGAGCTCTCCGTCAGTCCATATAGGATGATCACTTCCTGCATGTGCATTTCGCTTGCCACACGTCGCATTAGTTGAACCGGGCACGGGGCACCGGCCATGAAACCACCTTTGAGAGAGGAGAGGTCGTATTTCGAGAATTGCTCCGAATCGAGCTGGGCGATAAACATCGTTGGTACACCCGACATATGAGTGCAACGCTCGTTGGCAACAGTCTCCATTGTAGGAATTTCCTGAAAGAACGGGCTCGGAATCACGACGGTGCCACCAACCGATAGAACAGCCAGTGCGCTGCTGATCATTCCACCGCAATGATAAAACGGCATCGGCACGCAAAAGCGACTGTTGCCCTCGAGCCGCATGGCCCGGGCGGCCGCATAGGCGTTGTTAATGAGGTTGTGATGACTCAATGTGACGCCCTTGGGAAATCCAGTCGTACCCGACGTGTACTGGATATTGACTGGATCGTCGAACTGCACTCTGGCACGACGTTCCAATAGCTCTGATGGGTGAGCCGAGTTTGCGAGATTGAGGAAGTCGGCAAGAGTCTGAAAAGACGGTGTCGATCCAGCTGTTCTCAGACGGTCGCACATGGGCGAGTCAGTAAGTTCACCTATTACCACGACCGCAAGCAGATCGTTGGTTCTGGCAACCGACTTCAGCACATGAGGTGAGACCTCAAAAAGCATTTCCAGATAATCGCTCGTCCGGTTGTTGGGGATGGTAAAAACCAGTTTGAGCCCGGATTGTTGAAGGGCGTACGCGAGTTCTCCGGTCTTGTATCCGGGATTGACGTTAACGAGGATCGCCCCGATCTTGGAAGCGGCAAGAAAGATGACGAACCAATGGCAGTTGTTGGTCGACCATATGCCGATGCGATCACCTCGCTCCACACCCCATTTGATCATCGCGAGAGCCAGGCGATCAGACTCTTTCAAGAGATCGGCATACGTGATACGTCGATTTTCGAACGGACTGACAAGCGCTTCACTGTCCCTGGTGTCGCGAGAGACATATTCAATATGCTCGAAAACGGTCCGTCCAATAAGGCTTTCCGGAGTCATACCATAGTCATAACTAGGCTGACCGGCATAGTCAGTTGTTGTCATTTCAGCTAATTTTTCCGAGTCTAAGAGCGTCTTCACATCGGGAAAGCTTCTTTACCGCCAAGAATCAATACTTTATCAGTCTTGGTCTTCTCTTTTTTGACGACTCGGTCTTGAATACCGGGCTCCATCTTGTCGCGACGCTGTTGGATGCTTATCGCCTTCTGCGCTTCGTCGAGTATCTCGGAAGCGCTTTCTGTACCGCTTTCTACCCGTACTGGCGTAGCGCTCGCGGTAATCGTCACAGGACCCGAAGCTTGTGTCGTCACCATCTTGGTGACATCAGCGGAATTTCCACCGCCGGAGAAAAGGACTAGAGACGCAATCACTGCTAGATTAGACATGTTGACAATCCCATCGAGAGCCATTGGCAGTATAGCGCTGCCCACGAGATCATGGTAAGCAATCCTTAATTGGTTTAATATTTGTATATAGATATGTAAATGTGACAGGCTCACGAAAGACGTTTTTGATGAAGCATTTTTTAGAGAACGAGCTACTGACAAGCCTTGCAAGAGCCTTTTCGGCATCGGCAAAGGTATTTGTAGTGGTTGGCATGTTATCGATATGCATCATCGGGCAACATGCGTATGCGGCAACAGCAGAGCAGCTGGCTGAAATTCGCAACCATATCAACCGCGGCAATATGCTACTGGGCAGGAGACTGTTTCAAGATGCAATTGGCGAGTACGAAAACGCACTTCGCATCGATCCTGCAAATCAGATCGCAAAGGACAACATCGCACTTACCCACAATAACTGGGGAATCCATTTCTTTTCAGTGCGCAAATATAACGAAGCGAAAGAACAGTGGGAGCATGCGCTCAAGCTCAATCCGAGCGACGGCCATGCCCGAAGGAATCTGAAGATTCTGGAGCAGCGCATGAGGCTGCAACCACCTGTTGCCAACCAGGACGGTCAGCCAGAAGAAGGCGATGATGGTCCCGAAAAGCAAAAACCGAAGCCGAAGCCGAATCCCGATGTTAGTGCCAACGCCACGGCAACCGACAGCAATAACGCTGCACCACCTGCGGTGGCTACCCAGGGACAACGGGAAGCAAAGCTGGATAGTACAAGTGTCATTCAAAACCCTGAATCAGGAGCCGTACTTATCATCAACAGCTCGACTAATTACAATCAACCTCAGTCAGAGCCCGTGACACCGGTGAGCCCACCTGCGGAGAACACCACGATTAGAATTATCGGCGGATCGAGTGCGACCGCAAGCATAGTTGGATCCGGCTCCTCACTCTCAGGGAATCCTCCCCCTGCGCCGGTCACTACGCCTGCGCCAACCTTCAATATAGTGGCTCCCAATACCGGCACCGGTTCTTCGACCTACCCAGCCAGCACTCCCGGTAGTGTCAACACCAATGGCAGTACCACTACCAATGACAATGCCGAAGCTAATGCCCCGATCAAAGCAGCGCCATCAGATTCATATACGACTGGCGCTCCGACGGTAGTCGACCATCGACCACCCGGGCAGAGCGTTCCGTTGTCGTGGCCCGTCGCGCTCGATAACTCGCCAACAGCACAACCGCTGGCAAAGGCAAATTCCACTCCCGATACACCAAGCAGCTTTACCAGGAACCGCCCAGCAATCATTAACGAGACCTCCGATCGAGGACAGTTAGAACAATTGCAGCAACAGGAGAAGGATGCCGATGTTTGGGCAAACCCTAGTGCGAC
>CAZISK010000865.1:0-3841 GCA_964541355.1 uncultured Candidatus Obscuribacterales bacterium | reverse complement strand
TGCGGTTATTACAGTTGCATTTTACAGCGCCAGCGTTTCAAAACTGATGTCATATACGGTGCCCGCGTTTCCAGCGCTAGCTATGTTGATCGCAATCGAACTCGATTGCCTGATGAAACAAGGTGCAGTGAAGCGCATGATGATCCCAGTAGCCTTTTGTGCCACCGTATTCGGTATAGGCTGCCTGATCGAGCCGATAGTATTCACTCATGTACGCAGAATTCCTCCGACAATTTCGGCCGTCGTCGAGAGCTATCTGATAGCCGAGTTTGCTGGTTTGGCCGTGGCCGTCATGCTCCTCTCCACGCGCAAATCGTTGCTCGCTGTATGTGTCTTCGCAGCCACCACGATTTGTGCCGGCGCTGTATACGGTTTTCAAGCAGCTGATATCATGTCCGACTTCAAGGAGCGTGGTGCAACTGCTCTGGCTCGTTTTGCCGCCCTTTCCAATGAGCCGATTTTTGTGTACAAATCCCGGCTACCGTCTATTCCGTTTTATACTCACCGTGCCACGATAGGATCTCCGGCACAAGAAAAGCCGATTGCCGGCACCAATCGTTATACCGGTGTTGCCGGGCAACCACAACCGCCTGAACCAATCTGGGGTGGCAAGAACAGCAATCCGACTCCGCCTTCTACGCCCGCGCCAGTGGAAGAGCAGATTGTTCGGTGCCCGGCGGCCTATGTCATAACCACCGTCAAGGAAGCAACCGTTTTCATCGGGAAGGAAGGCTTTAAAAGAGTTTCCGAAGACAGGAACTTTGTTCTTCTTCACTGGATAAGACCTGGCATTCCACCAACTGACCGCTAGACTCGTAAGATAATTGTTCGACAGCCTCGAGAAAGATTGACGTCACGATGCGAGGTAACGCAGACAATTCAAAAGGCTCGGTTTGATTCTCTCGGGTCGATCGACTGGTTCTTGCATGCATGCGCTCTCCGAATTTGCTAAAGTATTGCGCTGGAGACACGTGGGTCTGACCAATCGATGTCAGGTGCAACCCGGGCCCTCACCATCACAGAACTGATGATAAGTAATGGCAAGCTCAGGCACAGACGCAAATCTGATGTCTACTCGGGCGCGATTTTTCTAACACTCCAAGTGATCATCTTGTGCTTAGGTCCATCGTTGAGAAGCCATGCCTCATCAGCGGCCCTTTCGACTACATCGGAGTCAGACCAGCCGTTAACGCTCCCGGAGGAATCGGCACCAGCGCAATTGCGCGACCCGATTCGCCTGAAATCGACTATTAGTTTTACAAAAGCTTTAGATGACGGATTGAGAGACAGTCCACGAACAGCGGCGGCCCGTGCCCAACTCGGTATCGCTAAATCGGCCCTGGTTCAGGCAAATATTTTGCCGAACCCCGCACTGTTCATAGACAATCAATACCAGTTCACGTACAAACTGGGTGCGTCCATATTGTTGGAACCGCCGTGGCGAATAATATTCCGCCGCGCCGCCGCGAAGAAACAGATCAGCCAGACGGACCTCGAAATCAATAGAGTTCTGTGGTTGTATCGCGGTGACGTTCGGCGAGCCTACTTTGAAGCGGTAATCGCCATGGAGATGGCGACGATCCGCCGACAATTGTTGGATATCTCGAATAAGCTATTGCTGGTGGCAAAAGAGCGATTCGCCCACGGTGATGTTCCGAAGCTGGATATACACAGAGCAGAATTGGCAGCCATTCAGGCGGATATACAGTTGGAGCAAGCTGAGATTGCAGTCGTTCAAACGGTCGAGCAGCTCAACATTATTCTAGGAAAAACTGAGGCTTTTATAGAACCGCTCCCGTTGAAGGATACCGAGACTCTATTTTTTCCGGATTTACAGCAATTGCCGAGCAAAGATAAGTTATTGTCAGAAGCTTATAGAAACAGGCTCGAACTCAAGATCGTCGAACAGTCCAGACTGGTGAATCAGGCCAATTTGAAAGTGGCATACGGCAATATTCTGCCAACACCGCGATTTAACTTTGGAGGAATGACTGAAGACAAAATAAACGGACCACTTAACAGACGAACCTGGTTTTTCCAGGCTCTAATTGATGTTCCAAGCCTCAATGTGCAACAGGGTGACATAAGCAAGTTTCGCGCCACGGTAAGGCAACTTGATCTGGAGCTGTTTTCGCAAAGAAATATCATCACCGGTCAGGTGGCGCTGGCTTACCGCAAGCTCCAAATCGCTCTGGCAAGGATGAAAAAGTATAGAGACAGCGCGCTTGCAGTCTCCGGTAGGATTACCGCAGGCGCCAATCTCAGCTATCAGATGGGGCAAGCAGACATCACATCCGCCGTCACAGTGCAACAGGAAAACATCCAGGTGCAGAGTCAGTACCTTGACTCTGTCCTTGCTTATCAACTAGCGATGAACGAACTGGAACAAGCAATAGGAACCCCCCTGCAGTGAGCAAATCATGACAGACAAACACACACCAAATACGATACCATCTCGGATACAAATGAGACTGTCTTGCATGATCGTCATCATACACGTCTTGTCGTTTTGCTTCGCCCTTAGCGCCTGTCAGAGGATAGAGCCTGACGCGGGAAGTTCAGAAGTGGCAAAGCCGGAAAAGGAGACGGAGACGGAAAAGGAGCCGGAGGAAGCCAAAAACGTCAATCTACCTACTGTGCGCGTGACGCGCGCGCTCATCCCACAAACAATGGAGTTCCCGGGAAAGATTGCCGCCCTTCCGGATCGCTCAGTTCAGGTGACGCCAAACATCGCCGGAAAGATTACAAGAGTCCTGGTAGTACCAGGTCAGAATGTCGTGAAGGGACAAGCGATCGCAATTCTCGATAGCCAGGAGCTGAACGCGCAAATGCGGCAAGCGATCGCTCCGGAGCAGTCAGCGCTCAATCAAGTATCGCAGGCGAAGATTAACGAAGATCTGGCAAAAAAAAATCTCGATCGGATACAGGCTCTATTCGAAAAGGACATCTCCCCGGAAAAGGATGTAATCGCCGCGCAAAGTCAACTCGATCTCGCCAAAGCGCAGGTGGAGGCCGCTAAGGCGAAGGTCGCTGAAGCACGCATCGCGCCTGCTCATTTAAAGACTCAGTTAGCCTTCATGACCGTGAGAAGTCCACTTACAGGAGTGGTGGCACAACGCTTTCTCAATGTCGGTGATACTGCCGATCCCAACAAACCAATTGTTCATATAGTCAATCTTCAAGATGTAATCGTCAATGCCGATATGCCAGCGGATTCGACCGCCGATCCGGCGGTGGGTCAGAAGGCTACCATCACGACGATAGCAGAAGAGAATACCAAATTTATCGGCAAGATTACCGCAATCAGCCCAGTCGTAAACTCACAAGGCAATACGGTTCCAATTCAGGTTCAATGCCATAATCAGGCAAACAAGCTCAAGGAAGGACAAACGGCTACGGTCACAATAGACGTCGGAGCACGTCATGCGGTTACTGTACCGGAATCAGCGCTGGTACCAGGAGATGAGGACCCGTCGGAGCACATGGTTTACATCGTTAGAGACGGAAAGCTAGCACGAACCAAAGTAGTCGTAGGCGCAGAGATCAATGGGCGCATCGCCATTTTGAAGGGCTTGAACGACGGAGACGAGATCGTAACATCCGGGGCTTATGGTATTCCTGATGGTACCTTACTGGATAGGGGGTCTGAGAGAAAGTGATGGCAGCTCTGATCGCAATCCTTTTGGAACAGAGGCGGGCGCTGTACCTCGTTTTGGTATTGATAATGGTGCTCGGCGTATTCGCCTACTACAAACTGCCAAGCGATGTTTATCCAGAGCTTTCATTTCCGAGGATTGCCGTGATCGCATCGGTTGGAGATATCTCGCCGGAACGAGTATTG
>CAZISK010000864.1:0-3846 GCA_964541355.1 uncultured Candidatus Obscuribacterales bacterium | reverse complement strand
AGTTTTAAGGCGGTCGCGGCTGTGTATGAAGGAGACAGGCCTGTTATCAAAGGACTTGAACGTGGCAAGGGTGCTCGTAATCGAGGACGATGTCGAAGTGGCACAAGCGCTGGAGCTCTGCCTGAAATCAGAAGGTCATAGCCCGGAGATGGCCTTTAATGGTAGGGAAGGGTTCGAGTTGCTCAAATTCGGCGGCTACGACCTTGCCATTGTCGATTGGCAATTGCCTGAACTCGATGGCGATGAGATCTGTTCACGCTATCGCGTCGCTGGCGGAAAGACTCCAATCTTGATGCTTACGAAGAAGGCGAAAATACAAGACAAGGTTGCCGGTCTGGACTCCGGGGCCGATGATTATCTTCCTAAACCATTTGATGTTCTTGAGTTTACCGCTAGAGTACGAGCGTTACTTCGACGCTCAAGCAACCTATTTGACGGAAGCCTTGCCCGCGGCAGGGTTTCATTGGATTACGCCGGACGAAAAGTTACCATAGACGAACGGACAACTCAGTTAGTCAAGCGAGAGTTCGACCTGTTCGAATTTCTACTGCGCCACCCTGGCACCTACTTCAATACAGACCAACTGTTAAAACATGTCTGGGGCTCATCCGCTGACGTCGGCGATGAAGCTTTACGCGTGTGCATCAATCGACTGCGCTCTAAGATTGATGTCGAAGGCGAGCCTTCCGTGATCGAGAATGCAAAGGGCTGGGGTTACAAGATAAGCGATAGCTTTCTTGACTGACACGATCGCCAATCATTTGGAGATCTTCGACGCTTCTGGAACAAGCTTGTTCTCCTCATTCTGCCAGCCAGTAAGTCGTTCAGTTTTTACCTTCAGCGGTATCCGCGGCTGAAGCGCGAATTGTTCTCTAAGGACTTTGAACTGCTCTTTTACCCGCGCCGGCTTGCGCTGACGAGCGCTCTCTACAGCTATTTCATATCTAGCCTGATAAATTGGATGAAAGTCACGATATTCGGTCATCGTATCCGGTTCAAACGGAAGAGTATTGATTACCCTTTCGGCCTCTTCTAACTTTCCTCTCATTGCTAATACCATCGAATACATGGTGGTAGCCTGAAACCTGCCTACTTTGTCGGCAATACCCGGACTCCTGAACCTATCAAAAGCGTCCTTGGCAAGCTTCTCGGTGACATCGTCGTAAACCTCGCTATAGAGACGTAAAAACATCAGCTGAAGGGCCGCTGAGCTGGCGTCATTCGCAAATGCCTTGTTTGAATTCGCAACCCTTAGAACGCGCTTCGCCGCGCTCTCTCGGGCTACCGCATCACTGGAACGCATGATAAAATTTGCGCAAAAAATCTGCTCTCCAGCAGGACTGTCGGAACGGTTCAAGATCGACTCAATTTTTCGCACCAGGAGCGGTGGCGGACTCGGTGAATAACAAATTGTCTTGACGGTCTGTTCAAATCTTTGAGTCGAAAATCGCAAGCATCGCGTGCAAACACTCCGAGCGAAGCGAGTGATGTTGCGCTCCTTCAACCTCAATATTTTTTCATCAATTTCCACTGCCTCAGCATACTTTTTCGCATTAAGCAGATGAGTTTCATAATCATAAAGTTCAAGAATATACGAAGGACTTGACGCGTCAAAATACTTACTCATTATTTCGACAACATGCTTCTTACACTTGAGCGCTTCATCTACATCTCTGACAGCAACAGCAACATCAACTCTTCTGCGCCAGTAGCGCATCGACAGAAGAGAGTCGTCACTAACCGCAGTTCGTGGAAGTCTATCCAGAATTTCCTGAGCCTCTCTCGGACTTCCAATCAGCGTCAAGATTCTTGCCATGTTGAGTTGGAGATCGATCTTGACTCCATGTGCGGCATTATCCCGATCGGCGAACGCGAGGGCTCGACGATACTCATTTAGAGCCTCATTGAATTTCTTGTGGAAATACAGATTGCACGCTTTAGCTGAATGCAAGCGCCATTGCGGGACTGCCTCGACAGACGCCTGAGACGACGACGTACCTATCGCCATTGCTGATAAGATTAGCGCGATACTTACAAAGGTGCGGGGCATATCAGTTACTAATCGTCCAAAAGCCTCTTTCAATATGATTCCCATGAACGCGCAAAGATCAATCGCGGACTCTGATTCTTTTCACTACTCGATGTGTAAATGCGATTAAAGCACTACATTATGCTATTGCTCGGTCTCTTGATAGTGGGACAGTTTCTATCGGGCTATTTTTTGTTCGATCAACTTCGCCGGCTGGACGATGCGGCCAGGCGCGAATCAGAGGCGAAGGCAATTATCGCGACATGCCAGGAGTTAAGAGTCTCGGTCTCAAAAATCTGGCTCTGGGCCGGAGCTCAACGGTTCATGAACAATGAAAACGCTGAACTCACCGTGGACGAATTCGCTGGGACAGCAAATAAGAGAATCGCCGAGCTATCTCGCCAGGTGAAGGGAGATCCGTCAGCGGAAAAGCTGGTGCGCGCGTATGCAGAAGAACTTAGTGCGATGGAAGAGCTGCTCAAGGACTCGATCGTCAAGTTCGACGACACCACCAATGCCGAGCTCAAGTTCGCCAGATTCATGGTTGAGGGAGAGTTTCTCGAGGAGTTCTTTGTTCGAACCAGCGGAATATTCAGATACGAACGGGAGATAATCGCACACTACACTCCAGTAGTGAGAGAGTTCTCCCCGATCGCGAGAGCACAACGAGAAAGGGCGATCAACCTCGTGGTTTATGCCATCGCATCTAACATTGCGCTCGTCGTAATTCTTGCATTTGCCTTCTGGAGATTCATGATAGTTCGAATGAATCATTTGATGAAGAACATCAACCAATTCGCAGCCGGAGAAGTAGACTTGAAGCCGGTTGGCGGTGGCGACGAAATCGACGAATTAGATCAACATTTTCGAGAAATGGCGAAGGCTCGACACTATGCTGAGGAAATGAGACGCTCATTGCAGGCGATGGTAAGTCACGACCTGCGGTCACCTTTAACCTCTGTCAGCCTGTCACTCTCTATCCTCATGGAGAAATACTCACCCGATCTTAAGCCCGATGTCAAAACCATTATCACGCGCCTCAATTCGCAAGTCGGAAGGCTAGTCAAACTAGCTGAGTCTTTTCTCGATCTTGAAAAACTGCAGAGCGGAAAGCTGGAACTAGATCTGGAAAAATACAACGTCCAAACTCTGATAGCCGTATCGGTGGAGGCAATCGAGAGCATGTCGCAGTACAAACAAGTGAGTATAGAGACAAACCTGGCTGGGCCTAATGAAATAGTGATCGACAACGACAGAATCATACAAGTTTTGGTCAACTTGCTCTCCAATGCCGTGAAACACAGTCCCAGGGACTCGAAGATCACTGTCTCGGTTTTCGAACAGAGCTCCGGCGTGACCAGATTCGAGGTAGTAGATCTGGGACCGGGCGTTCCAGAAGCGGAGATTCATAAACTTTTCAATCGATTCTCCATGCTGAATGAGCAACCTTCTGCAGCAACAAAGGGAAGCGGGCTTGGACTGTACATCTGCAAACTGCTGATCGAAGCACACAAAGGACGAATCGGTTTCCAGACGCCAGAATCAGGAAGCGGTAGTTGCTTTTGGTTCGAGATTCCGAAGTTAGAATCAAACAACGAATGATACAAGCTCCCGCGAACATTGAAGATTGTGACGACGTCGTATTGTTCTCTCCAAGCTAGTTTCCGGTGAACGCGCCTTCTATTATCTATTGGGGCGTAGTCCTTCTCATTCAAGCATCAGGCTCAGGCAAGGGAACGAACAACAGCAGGGAAATACCACTTTGGCCGGGCCGGCGGCACGGTTAGCGCTGCTTTGTTTTCTTAAGAGGAATCCAC
>CAZISK010000863.1:0-3854 GCA_964541355.1 uncultured Candidatus Obscuribacterales bacterium | reverse complement strand
TCGCTACAGCCAGCTCGGTCTGTATCTTGGCAACAGCAGACTCCGTTTGTTTCAACCCTCTAAGAATCTCTTCTTTCGAGCTGCCCTTCCAGACGAAGAGCTCGCATGGCCATGCTTCCAGCGCCGGTCGCTCTTTCGGAACGCATGGAGGAGTGTACTCTTCCAGCACGGTATGAAAATTCGTGCCACCAAATCCGAAGGCGCTCACACCGGCGCGACGCGGTGCTTGATCGTCATGATGGAACCACGGTCTGGACTCCGTGTTGAGATAAAAAGGACCATCATCGAAATGACAGGCCGGGTTTGGTTGTTGAACATTGATGGTTGGCGGAAGTGTCTTGGAGTTAAGCGCCTTTGCGATCTTGACTATCGATGCCAGCCCAGCAGCAGCTTTGGTATGACCGATGTTGGTCTTCACCGAACCGATCGCACAGCTCTGTGCTTTCGCACCAGCTTGTTGGAATACCCTAGTGAGCGCTTCGACCTCGGCTTTGTCTCCTGCTATGGTGCCGGTGCCATGCGCTTCTATAAGCCCCACGGTTGACGGCGAGACTCCGGCGTCTTCATAAGCACGCTTGAGCGCGAGCATCTGACCAGCCGGACGCGGTGCAGTCAGGCTCAGGTCACGACCGTCGCTGGATCCGCCGATACCGCGAATGACGGCATAAATTCTGTCACCGGCACGCTCGGCATCAGAGAGACGCTTCAACACCAGCATCGCGATGCCTTCGCTTATCACTATCCCGTCGGCTTTGGCGTCGAATGTATGGCACTAACCTCTGGGAGAGAGCGCATGTGTCTTGCTGAAACTCAGATAGTCGCCTGGTTGATTGTGCGTATCGGTAGCACCCAGAAGAACAACATCACTGTTGCCGGAGCGCAGATCTGCTACGCCGACATAAAGTGCGGCAAGCGAGCTCGCGCATGCCGCATCGATTGAAAAGTTGATCCCTTTAAGGTCGAGTCTGTTGGCGACCCTACCGGCGGTGACATTACCAAGATAGCCCGCGAATGAGTCTTCCGTCCATTCGGGAAGTTGTTGCTTGATCTTCTCTACCTCGTCATCGCCCAGTTCGCTGAGCTTCCAACCCAACATTGAACGGAGTGAGTACAGAGCCGTAATCGGGCCGTGCCCGGCATTGGCAAGAATGACGGAGGTTTTTTCGCGGGGAAACTTTCGGTCCGTATAGCCGGCATCGACAAGGGCGCGGCTGGCCGCATCCAGGATCAAGACCTGCATCGCATCGATGGAGTCGAGACTGTTTGGAGGAATGCCATAAGGAGCCGGATCGAAAATAGCATCGGGAAGAAAGCCGCCCCACTTGGAGATGATTTTGTCTCGAGCCAGAGGATCCGCGTCGTAGTAGTTTTTCCAATCGAAGTGACTCTCGGGAATCTCGGAGATGGCATCGACCTTATTCAGGATGTTGCGCCAGTATGTCTCCATGTCATTACCCTTAGGGAACATGCAGGACATTCCGACTATCGCGATGCCCTCGGGCAGCTCTGCGCTTTCGTCAGTTTCCACCATCCGTGAGCCCCTCAGCTCAGTCAAAATTCTTGCGCTGCCGTCCGAGACAAGGGCGTGGAGAGCAGGTATCGTCGTGACCGCTTCATGCATCGAGGCCACCTGCCCGATCATGTACATTCCGTTCTGCCATTGCTTATCTTCGGCAATTACTTCCAACCGGTCGGCAGATCCTCTTTCCAGGCCTTTGCTCGCGATCCGGAGCCTCCCGAGGTTCATCAACTCGAGCTCTTCGCGAATCTCGTCGCGGCTCATACTCTTCTCTTTCAACTCCGACCTCAGACGGTCGAAGGTAGATTTGTAAGGCGAGTCGATGCAGCGGATACTATGTCCAGGACCGGTTTCCAGAAGTACGGTCTCATCACATTCAATTGCCGCTTTCTGGAATTTGGAAACAATCGCACCTGATGAAACAGCTTCCTCGGTGAACAGATATGCGGTGCCCAGCAAAACACCAATTTTGATACCACGCCGCGAAAGCGGAGCAGCCATCGCAGCGACCATAGCCGCCGACAGGTCGTCGTGTATCCCTCCTGCAAATAGCAGATGTAGTGCTTGAGGATTGTCGCGAGGACCGATACTCTCCAGCAAAACCTCGATCATCGACTGCCACAGAACAAAGCTGGAGCGCGGGCCGACATGCCCTCCACACTCCTTGCCTTCGAAGATGAAGCGACGAGAACCCATCTCGATGAATGAACTCAGCAACAATGGAGACGGCACGTGCAGATAGGTCGCTGTTCCTGCCTCATCCAGAGCCTTGGCTTGATCCGGACGTCCGCCGGCAATGAGCGCAAACGGTGGCTTGTGACGATTAACCACCTCCATCTGCTCCTGGCGCAACTGTTGCGGCACAAAGCCAAGAACGCCGACGCCCCAGGGACGTTGTCCCAGCTTTTCCTTGGTCTCTTTCAACAGCGCCTCAATGTCTTTTTCACGCATGAGAGACAGAGCAAGAAAAGGCAGACCGCCACCTTCAGCGACTTTCAGAGCGAATTCGCTGGTATCGCTGACCCGAGTCATAGCGCCCTGGACAATTGGGTACCGAGTGCCATGAGAGATGGCAAGCTCCGAACCCTCCGCCAGAACAGCCCCTTTCGCAGCGAATTCGAGGCTCTGCTCGACGCTATCGCGAATTTCGGCGATAACACCGGCGACAGTACCACCTCTGAGTGCCAACTTTTTCGCCAGACAGGAGTCTTGACCGATTATCCAGAACTCATCCGACTCGTTCGTGGACGAGAGGTTGTTCTCCAATGTTTCGCTTAACTTCAAAAAGTACGACTCTTTCTCGAGATGCTCGAGATCGGCTGTTCTGCTCCCAGAATTGGAGACAAGCAGCCTGAAGTGCTGATTTCCGTCTCGTGCGGACAGAAGAGTTGTCTCGGTGCCATCCAGTCTCTCCAGACGCATCTGAAAGTCAAATGGCACGAGCGAATCGCTGGTCAGGTACAGTTGTGAATCGAGCACTACGCCCTGTGCGCCTGCCGCCGCCACTGCGGCGGCAGTGTCGCAACCAATACCGCCCTGCGCCCAGAAAGGAATTCTGAGATTGCGCGCGCACTGCTGAACGAGGACAAAAGTAGTGGTATCACCAACGCGACCAGCCGCTTCATGACCTTTCGCGATTACTCCATCGGCACCGCAGGCTTCGGCAAAAACCGCCTCTTTCAAGTCGACGACTTCCACCAGAACACGAAAACCAGCATGTCTTGCCAGTTTTACATCCTTCGCCAGAGAATCTTCATTGAATTGAGCCACCCCCGCGGTCAAGACCATGACAGGGGAAATCACCGCAGTGTCGCGGTCGTTAGCGCGCGTGAGCCGGGTCAGTATTTCATCAACCGGCAAACCACCCGGGTTTTCCGTCGCTGGCGAGCTGAGACTGCCGGATCTCACCCTGACGCCAACCGCCCCACCCATAGCGCTGCAGGCGAGCTTGTCCAACGACGCGAACAGCTCTGGGCAGTTGCCTACGAATTCGACATCTATGACGCCTACCGCTCCAGCTCTGGCTGCTGCAATGGCGAGGGCCGGTGTCTCAAATCCTCGCCTTGGGCTCGAGGGAGCAACAACAATAATTTCGAACGCCGCCACGTTTTCTCCGTTTGTCTTGGTCTCCAGGAATCCTTCGCCAAGCCCGAACTCTCGTCGTAGATGCAACTCGCACTTTCGACTGAGTTTATTTCGGAGAGGATTCTCAGGCAAGATTACTTGATCTTATGGCTTCTGCCATTGAAGAGGTTTTAACTATACAGGGGGAAACAGGGCCAGCAGCTTTTCGACTTAGCAAGAATTAATCGATGACTGGTCTTCACCGTACCCT